>JAJRVH010000080.1 GCA_021545625.1 Zetaproteobacteria bacterium | reverse complement strand
CGAAGGCGGCGTCACCGTGCATCTGCCGGACGGCGAACAGATGAGCATCTACGATGCCGCCATGCGCTACAGGGACGAAGGCGTGCCGGCCATCGTCATCGCCGGCAAGGAATACGGTTCAGGCTCGTCGCGCGACTGGGCGGCCAAGGGGCCGGCCCTGCTGGGCGTACGCGCCGCGATTGCCGAAAGCTACGAGCGCATCCACCGCTCCAATCTCGTCGGCATGGGCATCCTGCCGTTGCAGTTCAGGGACGGCGAATCCGCCGCATCGCTCGGGCTCTCCGGCCGGGAAAGCTTCACGATCCGCGGCGTCCGCGAGGGCGCGCGTGAAGTCCGGGTCGAAGCCGACGGCACATCGTTCACGGCCATCGTGCGTATCGATACGCCCAAGGAATGGGAGTACTACCGCCACGGAGGTATCCTGCGCTACGTGCTGCGCCAGCTGGCCTCGGCATAAAGCCTTGAAAGCCCCGCCCCGTGCGGGGCTTCTTTTTTCAGGCGTTCAGCAAGCGGGCCACTTCAAGCAGCAGGCGCACGCCGAATGCGCAGACCAGCGCCACCGAAATGGACAACAGCAACGAAAACAGCGCTTCCCGGCGGCCAATCACCTTCAGCATGACCGCAAACGTCGATACGCAGGGCACGTAGAACATCAGAAACACGAGAAAGGTGCTGATCTGTACCCAGTCGAGGATCTGCCCGACCTCGAACGTGCCCAACGCCTGATAGATCATCAGCAGCGACAGCTCCTTGCGAAGCACGCCGAACAAAATCGGAACGCCGAGCACGACTGGCAGTCCCAGCGTCCAGACCGTCACCGGCATCAGGGCCTGATTGATCCATGCATCAGCGCCGACATGATGCAACAGCGCCAGCACGATCGAACCGCCAACCAGCAGCGGCGTAACGATGGTCAGGATATCGCGGGTTCGCTGCCATGTCGCGCGCAGCACCGAAACAACCCTGGGCCAGCCATAGGGAGGAATCTCCTGGATCAGGCCGGGACTGATATCCGGATAGCGCCTGACCAGCAGCTTGCCGAGCAACGCGATGATCAGCAGGTTCAGCATGAACAGGCCGAAGATGCCGATGCCACCGAGATATTTGCCGCCCAGCGCCAGCATGATCGCCGAACGCGCCGAACAGGGCACAAAGGTGATCAGCAGCGAGGCCACGATCCGGTCGCGGCCGGATACGACATTCCGGGTCGCTGCAATGGCCGGCACATTGCAGCCCAGCCCCAGCAGGAAGGGCACGGCGACCTTGCCGTGCAGACCGATATAATGGAAAAAACGGTCCACGACGAACGCGATGCGCTGCATCACGCCCGATTCCTCGAGCATGACCAGCATCAGCACCAGCGGCAGCATATAGGGCACAACGATGCCGATCAGACCGATCAGGCCATCGGCAATCGCCCTGCCGACAACACCGGACGTGCCGGACGGCTGCCACTGCGCCACCCAGGCAGTCAGCGACGCAGAGGTCATTGCATCGATGCCTGCGCTGACCTCAAACACGATGAACAGCACCAGCGCAAACAGACCCAGGCTGCCGACCAGTCCCCGGCGGGGATGCAAAAAAACAGCATCGAGACGGTCTTCCCAGGTCATCGTTGTCGAACGATGGGTCAGTCTGGCCACCCGCTCGAATAATTCGGCAGCGCGGTGCTGATAATCCGCCACCACTTCCTCGGCCAGCGGTCGCGGCAGCGCGCGATCCGCCTGTTGCCGGATATGCTCCACCGCTTCGGCGGCCTTCGGGAAATGGCTGGCCAGTTCGTGGCAGAAATAATCGTCGTCCTGCTTGAGCTGCCGTATCATGAATGGCTGAGGCACCCGAAACGCCTCGCGGATGGCCGGCTGGTCCACGGCCCGGTGCAGACTCTTGCCCCAGACGCGCAGATGTTCGCCGGACGGCTGCGGTAACGGGCAGGCCTTCTCCCGCACCGCCTGCACCGCGCGCTCGAACAGCTTTGCAATACCGATCCCCTTGATAGCCGTCATCGGCACGACCGGAATGCCAAGCTCCCGCTCCAGCGCCGAAACATCGATCATCACGCCCTTGCGGCGCGCCTCATCCATCATGTTCAGGCCCATGACGATCGGCAGGCCCAGCTCGATCAATTCCAGCGTCAGCTGAAGATGACGATCCAGCGTGCTTGCATCAACGATGTGGATCAGCATGTCCGGACGCGAAAACGGAACCGGCGGCTCCTTTCCCTCGTGAACGGAAATGGCAGGCCGCGCATCGCCCCAGAGCAGATATTTCAGGCCTTCAAGATCATCGCCCTGAAGGTTGCGCAGCGTTTCCATAGCCGGCAGATCGACCAGCTCCACCTCGTCCATGCCGATCTGCACCGTACAACGCTGATAGCTGCTGGATGTGCCGGCCAGATGTCCCTGATCAACGCTGGTACTGGCCACGGCATGAAACACCGTGCTTTTGCCGCTGTTCGGCTGACCGACCAGCGCAATACGCAAACGCTTGCCTCCCCGGAAACAGGGGCCTGAAAGCGTTACCGCATCGCAGGTCTGCCGCCGGCTGTTTTCCGTATCCGTGGCCTGCATGGCTCGCAGCCTAATGGGCCGCGCATGAAAGGTCGAAACTCAGGCGCTTTGCGCCAGCTTTTTTCTGACCGGCGGGAGACTCTCCTCCGCGATCGAGGCGAAGGCCTCATCAAGCATTTCGCCCGCCGACATGCCCGGCCGCCATCCGGCCACGCCAATGAGCAGCGTATCCGCGGCCCCGTCACGCAGGGCCCGGCGAATATGTTCCCCCAGCCGCCGGGCTGCGCGTTGCGCGCCGACGAGGTCGGTGCCGGGCGCCAGCACGGCCATCGTATCGCGGCTGAAACGGGCCGGAATATCAGACAAGCGCAAGAAACCGCGAAGCGTTCCGGCCAGACCGGATAATACATCGTCCGTACCGCCACCGGCATAATGAAGCAGAATGATCGACAGAGGCTGGCCGCTGCGATCCGCCAGCGCGATATGATAATTCATCTGCTCAAGGAGGAAATGCCTGCCCTCGACGGCATCGGTCTGTTCGATACCCGCATCGTCCCCGGAAGCAAGAAAGGCCCGGACATGATGATGGCCGAAACGGCGGTAGAGCAGCAGCATGGACAGGACAATCACGGCGATCATACCCAACAGACCGTAAAGCCCCGTGGCCGCATAAAGCTGCATGGCCAGCGTACCGACCAGATGACCGGCAAAATAAACCAGAACGGCCCAGATACTGCAGTTGACCACCTCCAGCAGCAGAAAGCGGGGCCAGGCGATCGTCGAACAGCCGAACAGCATCGCCGACAGCAGGCGCATGCCGTACATGTACTGGAAAATGAACACCGAATAATTGGCATACCGGTCCATGATCAGGTTCGCCTTCGGGTAATGGCGACGCAGCAACGGCACAGCCTCGATCAGCTCCATGCCTTTCCAGCGCCCAAGCGCAAACAGCAGGATATGGCCGACGAAGGCCCCCAGCGCAGCACATACCATGACCCAGCCGGCATCGAGCATACCACCGGCGGCCAGAGCCGCCGCCGCCAGCACGACAATTTCCCCCTCGATCACCGTCGAGAGGAATACCGCCAGATAGCCGTATTGTTCGATCAATTGTCTGGCCGCTTCAAGATCCATGCCGCACCTCGCCTCTGCATCGCTTCTCTTGATCTATCGCCGTCCGGCGCTCCGGGATTAATATTCTCCGGGCTTTCTTGTGATACGCAGGGGCCGCTATAGACTGCGCGGCCAATTCGTTGCGGGGTTATCTTCATGTTTCAGATCTATTACGCCCATGCCGCCAAAGCCAAGGACGATATCCTTTCGGGGCTGACCGTCGCCTTCGCGCTGGTGCCGGAAGCCGTCGCCTTCGCATTTGTCGCCGGCGTCAATCCGTTGGTCGGACTGTACGGCGCCTTTCTGATGGGCCTGATCACCTCGCTGGTCGGCGGACGGCCCGGCATGATCTCCGGCGCCACCGGTTCCATGGCCGTCGTCATGGTCGCGCTGGTCGCCCAGCATGGCGTCGAATACCTGTTCGCCGCCATCGCGCTGACCGGTATCCTGCAGATGATATTCGGCGCGGCGCGTTTCGGGAAATACATCCGCATGGTGCCCTATCCGGTCATGCTCGGCTTCGTCAATGGCCTCGCCATCGTGATCTTTCTGGCCCAGATGGAACATTTCAGGCACGAGGGACCGGACGGCCTCATGCACTGGCTGAACGGCCCCCAGCTCTACACGATGCTGGGACTGGTCGCGCTGACCATGGCCATCATGTACTTCCTGCCCAGAATCACCCGCGCGCTGCCGGCAGGCCTGGCCGCGATCATCGCCATCTCGGCCATCGTCATCTTCGGCGGCCTGGATACCAAGACCGTCGGAGACATCGCCGATATCAGCGGCGGTTTTCCGGCCTTCCATATTCCGTCCGTGCCGCTGAACCTGGATACGCTCGGCATCATCCTGCCCTATGCCGTGATTCTGGCCGGTGTCGGCCTGATCGAGTCGCTGCTGACGATGACCGTCGTCGATGAAATGACCGGCACGCGCGGCCAGGGCAACCGCGTATCGATCGGCCAGGGACTGGCCAATACCGTCAACGGCTTCTTCGGCGGCATGGGCGGCTGCGCGATGATCGGCCAGACGATGATCAACGTCTCCTCCGGCGGTCTGCGCAACCTCTCCGGCATCGCCGCCGCCCTGTTCCTGCTCGTTTTCATCATGTTTACGTCCAACTGGATCGAAATGGTGCCGGTGGCGGCCCTGGTCGGACTGATGTTCATGGTCGTGATCGGCACCTTCGAATGGGGCAGCTTCAATCTGCTGAAAAAGATCCCGCGCGAGGATTCATTTGTCGGCATTCTGGTCGCCGTCGTTACCGTATTCACCGACCTGGCCACGGCCGTGATCATCGGCGTGATCGCCTCCGCCCTTGTCTTTGCCTGGAAACAGGCGCGCCATATCCATGCCGTACCGAGGGACGAACAGATCGACGGCAAAACCCGGCGCACCTATCAACTGCATGGGCCGCTGTTCTTCGCCTCGACCCACCGATTCGGCGAACTGTTCGATCCCGGAAGCGATCCGGACAACGTTATCATCGATTTCGCCCATTCGCGCGTGGCTGATCACTCGGCGATCGAGGCCATCGACAGTCTTGCCGAGCGCTACAAGAAAGCCGGAAAAACGCTGCATCTGGTGCATCTGAGCCCGGAATGCCGCAAGCTGCTGACCACAGCCGCGGAACTTGTCGAGGTCAATATCAAGGAAGACCCGACCTATCACGTCGCCGACGACAAGCTGGCCGGCTAGGATTCACAAATCATCAAGAATATTCCGGATAGCCTGGCTCAACCGGCCAATATCGTAGGGCCTGGGAAGAAGGCAGGCACCATCTGCCGGCACGCCTTGCGCAAATGAATCGCTCTTGTCATATCCGGTCGAAAAGATCACCCGGATATCGGGACGTATCTCCCGCATCCGCGAAACGGCCTGCACGCCACCGAGTTTCGGCATCACTACATTGGTAATAACCAGCGCAACATCAGCGGACGGACATCAGCCCGCCGGAACAATCTTTCCCTTCATGATGCCATAAATTCCGGGAAGCTTCTGGCCAACGCCATCGGCGTCAAAGCGGACATGGCCGGTAATGCCGGGGAAGCCTTCGGCATCGTGCAACTCGCGGATCAGCGCCTTGCCGGCCAATCCCAGCCGGCTACTCATGACCGCCACGATGAGCAGCGAATCATAGGCGAGCATCGTCAATTCGGAAGGCGCTCCGCCACCCCAGGCTTCGCGGTACATGAACCGCAGACGCCGCATATCGGCGTCATCGCGACCCGCCACCGCATTGACGCCGGCGAAGCGGGCCTGGGACAGATAACGGCCGCGGTCATCGAGCAGGTGCCGGTCCACCCAGCGGCTGCTGCCGTAAAGCGGCACGCCCCTGATGCCCGTATAGGCCAGCTGTCCGGCCAGCACGGCAACGTCTCCGCCCGGCATGACCAGATAGATCGCATCGAAATGAACCGGCAACGTAATTTCGACATTCATCTCCGGCAGCAACAGCGCCAGATCCTCGTCCAGTTCGGCCAGCAATTCCTCATCGTCAGTTTCAAAACGCAGCCGGCGCAGCTCCGGACGATGGTCCTTGATTCCCGGCTGCAGAATCAGCGTCTCCATGATTTCGCCGCCCAGGCCCTTGAAGGCCCGGCCGAACTGTTCGGCCTCGCGCAACATGCCGTTGCCGTCATCCTCAGCGATCACCACCATGCGCTGGGCGCCCTGTTGCCAGGCGTAACGGGCCATGAACCCGACCTGAGCCAGCGGCGAGAGCGTATGCACGAACAGCGCCGGACTCAGCGCGGCAAGATCCGTCCGGCCGGTCAGACTCAGCACCGGCACATCGGTTCGCAGGTGCGAAGCCAGCGCTCCCGTTACATCAGCCAGCAAGGGCCCCAGCACTGCATCCACCTGTTCATCGACCAGCTTCCGATAGGCGGCAACCGCCTTGTCACCGTCCCCGCCCGTATCCTCGACGCGCAGGCTGATCTGCCCGCCCCCGGGCATGCCGGCCAGCGCCATGCGGATGCCGCGCAATGCCTCCTCTCCGTAACGGGCATAGTCGCCACTCAGCGGCAGCAACACACCGATCGTCGCGGCCCGGACCTCGCCGGCCGCCCATGCCCGAACCTGCAGCAATTCAGGGCTGGCCGGCAAAAAGCTGCTCATCAGATCCGCCATGCGGGCCAGAGCCTCCTGGTCCCCGGCCATCAGATATTTGCGAGCCGCATGCAGATCGAAGCCCGGCATCAGCTCCGGAGTCAGCGTTCCGTCGGCATGCAGGGATTCAATGGTTGCAATCGAGGCCCGCCGGGCCGCCAGGCGCAGCCAGCTGTCGCGTCCACCCTGATCCACCCGGGCTGCGGCCAGCAACCATTTCACCCCTTCAGGTTCGGGCACCTCCAGCACCAGCGAAGATCCGAGAGCCAGCATCTGATCGGCAAGTTCACGGGTCAGGCGCGGATGCCCGAGCGCCAGCCCCATCTCCTCCAGCGCCCGTTCGCCCTCGTCCAGCGCCATCCAGTATTTCGCCAGCCAGAAGTGTGCATACGGAACCAGCGCATGCTGCGGATAGCGAAGCATGGCCTCGGAGGCTGCCTCGACCGCTCCCAGCAACTGCAATTCAAGCATCAGTTCCGCCTTGCGGAATAATGCCTCGTCGCTGATCGGCGGCATGTCCGCGACAATCATCATATCCAGCTCCGCCAGAATCTGCTCGATATCCTCGCCGAGCCGGGCCCGCTGCATCAGTTCCTGAATTTCGGTGGCGCTCTGTGGCGGCGGTGCCAGGCGCGTAAAGCTCTTGACCGGCTTGGCGGGCACCTCAATGGTCGGCTTTTTCGGCTGACAGCCGGCAAGCATCAACAACCCCAGCAACAGCCAGGCGGACAGCTGCAACATCCCTCTGGCCGCGCCTGTTGCGATGCCGGGCGACGGAATATAACGTATCCGGAACATGGAATCGCAGACTAGACATCAAAACGGATACGGCCAACTGTTCATCGTCGCAACGCCGATCGGCAATCTGGCCGATATCACCTACAGGGCAGTCGAAACGCTGAAGCAGGTCGATGCCATTGCGGCCGAGGACACACGCACCAGCCGCAAGCTGCTCCGTCATTACGGCATCGACACGCCGATGTTTGCATTGCACGAACATAACGAAGCGGCCATGGCCGAAAGTCTGCTGCCCCGCCTTGTACAGGGCGAAAACATCGCGCTGATTTCGGATGCCGGCACACCGCTGATT
>JAJRVH010000079.1 GCA_021545625.1 Zetaproteobacteria bacterium | reverse complement strand
TTGCAGGCCCAGCTGGCCTATCACACGCTGTATTTCTTCCAGGTGCTGACGCTGGACCGCGGCACGACCACCGGCCTGCTGGTCCACGACCAGAACGATATCGGCATCATGGGATCGCTGCCCGCCCGCGTGGACCGGGAACTGCTGACGGCATGGCTACCGCGCATGCAAAAACCGCAGGACGAACTGCTGCGCTCGCTGATCGACGCGCTGCCGGATGTTTCGCCCGCACCGATCGATGAAGCGCTCAAGGCAAGGCTGGCCGCCGTCGTTCGCGCACATTACCGGGCGCATCCGGAAGCCATTGCCATGCAGGCCTCCGGCGACACCGTACCGCCGACTCTCGCCAACCACAGCTAGCCGGCTGCCGGTTTCAACCTTTTCAGCGCCCGCGCGAAGGCGGCGGCGCTCTGGTAGCGCTTGTCCGGATCCTTCTGCAGGGCCTTGTCGATAATGCGTTTCAGCGTATCGGATACCTGCGGGTTGAGCTTGCGGATATCCGGATGCGGCGCGTTGATGATCTGATAGAACAGCGAGGCCAGCGAATCGCCGGAAAACGGCTTGTCGCCGGTCAGCAGCGCATACAGCGTCGTGCCCAGCGAGAAGATATCGGCCCGGTGATCGACCTTGTGCCCCATGGCCTGTTCCGGCGACATATAGCTCGGCGTGCCGAGCAGCATGCCGGTCTTGGTGCGGCTGTGCGACGTAATGCGGGCAATGCCGAAATCGGTGATCTTGACGATATCCTTCCTGCGCTCGACCATCAGGTTGGCCGGTTTCACATCGCGGTGCACGATGCCCTCGCGATGGGCATAGTCGAGTGCCTCGGCCGTCTGGGCGATATAGGCAATCACGCGCTCCATCGGCAGCAGGCGCTCCGGCTCGCAGTGCTCGTCGAGCGAAAAGCCGTCGATATATTCCATGGCCATGAATGCCAGATCATGTTCCTCGCCGACATCGTAGATCGTCACGATGTTCGTATGATTCAGACGACCGGCCGCGGCCGCCTCGTGGAAAAAGCGGCTGCGCACCTCCTCCAGCTCGTCGGGTGCGAATTCGTCGGCCAGCGCCAGCGTCTTGATCGCCACCACCCGGTCGATACTCGGGTCGCGACCCAGATAGACCTCGCCCATGGCCCCCTTGCCGATCATTTTCTCGATCTCGTAGCGGCCAAGCGTCGGCTTGTGATCCATGCCCTCGATCAGCAGCTGCCCAGCCGTCGAACCCGAGCCGGTCATGCCTGCGGCCTCCAGATGACGCGCCTTGTCCCGCCGCGTGATCGCATCGCGGAAACCGGCATCGCGGGCCACGATCCATTCGTAAGCCGACACCGCCTGATGAAAGCGCCGCTTGCGCTCGAATTCCTTGCCCAGACTGTACATCAGCTCCAGTGACTCGCCATCGGCGGGCAGATGCCGGAACACGGTCAGCGCCTTGTCGAGATTGCCGCCCTGCTGATGCAGCAGGCCCAGATCACGCCGGATATGGGCGGTATCAACCTGCGTCCTGCGCTGCAGATCGGCAAACAGCCGGAACGCCAACAGCAGGAAGAAGCCCGATACGAGCAGCAACAGCGGCGTCGCCAGCGGCAGCCACAGATGCCGGGCCAGAAGCAGCCATGAATCGACCACGGCCAGCAGCAACGCCAGCAGCACGGTCAGGCTCGAAGCCAGCCACAGGGGCAGACGGCCAACGAACAGCACCAGCAACAGCGCGATCGCGGCGATCGCCGCCAGCTGTATCCAGCCGGCCCGTGGATAGAGTCCGAAATAATAGCCGTCGACAATCGCGGCGATGGTCTGCGCCAACACCTCGCGCTCGCCGAGCATGCCGACCGGCGTCGGCCAGAGCTTCTGCTCGGGCGTGCCGATCAGTACCACCTTGTTCCGCAGCTGGTGCCAGGCCAGCCTGCCGGCAATCACGTCGTCGGCCGACAGCAGCGGAAACGCCTCGCCCTCGCCGGCCGGCACGGAAAAGCCGGGCAGCAGACCGCCGCCGGCATCGAACGGCAGGCGATAGCTGCCGAATGTCAGCTGTTCGCCATCGATGCGAATGCTCTGGGTATGGCCGATGCTCTTCTTGACCGCCAGCAGCAATGCCAGGCTGGGAAGCCAGCGTTTTTCACCCGGCGTCAGCACGCGCGTGCGCAACAGCATGCCCGGACTGGCATCGGCCACAGCCAGGTCGCCGACGCCGGAGGATTCCTCGACAAAGACCGGCAGCGGCGCCAACACGACGGCCCGCGCATCGCCACCGCTGCGGGAGGCGTTGAGCAGCCGGGGCTTGGACGTCAGCTCGACCCCGTCGGCGGCACCGGCTGCGGAGCGGAATGCGAGATAGATGCCCGGTGTCTTGCGGATGGCGCGTGCCAGGCGCGCATCCGTATCATCCAGCCACTGCCCCTCGGCGGCCAGTCTGCCGATGCGCGCGCTCGCCTTTCTGCCTGCGCTCCGGGCCAGCTCGCGGATTTCCTGCCAGCGTCTGTCGGCGCCGGCCGACGGACGCGAGAGATCCAGCGTCAGACC
>JAJRVH010000078.1 GCA_021545625.1 Zetaproteobacteria bacterium | reverse complement strand
GGCGCGGGAATCATCGTCGCCCATAATCAGTTCGCGCATGATCAGCCGCACGACCGATGCATGCGCCAGCGTTTCGGTCATGTCGCGCTGCCGGTATTCGCCGAGCTGTTCGAGCGCATTGCCGTCGGCCGAGAACGCCTCCAGAAGGCTGGCCGTGCCATCGCAGGCCCGGCGCACGACCTCGATATAGAGATCCTCCTTGCTGTCGAAATGATGGAATACCGTGGCCTTGGATATACCGGAACGACGCGCCACCTGCTGGATGGATGTGCCGTCGAACCCCTGTTCCGCAAACAGGGCTTCCGCCGCATCGAGAATCCGTTCCCGGCCCGGGTTGTCTGTCTGCTGCCGCATGCTCGCCTCCGCCCGGTCAGAACCGACCGATCGGTCGGTAGGCTGAGGATGCGAAAAAACCTGTCAAGCCGGAGCCGTTCACTCCCTGCTCAGCTGTCCGGCAAAACCGCGCAGCTGCTCCTCATCCAGGGTTTCCCTGCGCAGCAGTTCGGCGGAACTCTTCTCCAGCAATGCGCGGTTGCGTTCCAGAATCGACAGCGCCCGTTCGGACTGACGGGCAATCAGATCCCGTACGGCCTGATCGATCCGGCGCGCCGTTTCCTCGCTGTAGCGCGGAACAGCCGACATCATTCCGGCATCGCCCTGTTCGAGGAAGCTGTGCCGCGCCTGCTCGTAGACGACCGAACCCAGATCATCGTCCATGCCGTAGCGCATCACCATATCGCGGGCGATATCGGTGGCCTTGGCCAGATCGTCGGCCGCACCGGTGGAAAGATGGCCGAAGATCAGTTTTTCGGCCGCCCGGCCGCCCAGCAGCACGCTGATCCTGTTTTCCAGATCCTCGCGGCTGATCAGATAGCGGTCCTCGCTCGGGCGCTGGATCGTATAGCCCAGCGCGCCGACACCGCGCGGCACGATCGACACCTTGTGCACCGGATCGACGCCCGGCAGAGCCATCGCCACCAGTGCGTGGCCCATCTCGTGATGGGCGACCATACGCCGTTCCTCATCGCTGAGCAGCCGGCTTTTCTTCTCCAGGCCGGCGATCAGCCTCTCGATGGCGCGCGTGAAGTGATCCATCGACACCGCGTCGGCGTTCTCGCGCGTGGCCAGCAGGGCCGCCTCGTTGACCAGGTTTTCAAGATCCGCGCCGGAAAATCCGGTCGTCAGTCCCGCCACCTTCGCGGCATCGACATCGTCGGCAAGGCGGACGCGTCGCATGTGCACCTTAAGAATCGCCTCGCGGCCGGGCTTGTCCGGCCGGTCCACCAGCACCTGCCGGTCGAAGCGGCCGGCCCGCAACAGTGCCGGATCGAGAATCTCCGGACGATTGGTCGCCGCCAGGATGACAATGCCGGCACCGGGATCGAAACCATCCATTTCGACCAGCAGCTGATTCAGCGTCTGCTCCCGTTCGTCATGGCCGCCGACCGGCCGGCCGCCCGCGAGCGCCCCAGCGCATCGAGTTCGTCGATGAAAATAATGGCCGGCGCATGCCGGCGCGCCTGCTCGAACAGATCGCGCACGCGGGCCGCTCCGACGCCGACGAACATCTCGACAAATTCGGAACCGGAGATCGAAAAGAACGGCACCTTTGCCTCGCCAGCCACGGCTCGGGCCAGCAGGGTCTTGCCCGTACCCGGCGGGCCGACCAGCAGCACGCCCTTGGGTATGCGGGCGCCCAGCCGTCCCCAGCGCTGCGGATCCTTCAGAAATTCAACGGTCTCCTGCAGCTCCTGCTTGGCCTCGTCGACGCCGGCCACGTCATTGAAATGAACGCCGGTATCCTTCTCGACGAACACCTTGGCGCGGCTTTTCCCGATCGATACGAAACCGCCACCGCCCATGCCCTGACGTTCGGCCATGCGACGCACGAAGAACAGCCAGATACCAATAAAGATCAGTGTCGGCGCGACCCAGGAAAGGATGTTTTCAAGAAAATGGCTTTCGATCACGCGCGTGTAGCTGACGCCATACTGATCGAAATAGCCGGCCAGATCGGGCTCGACGCGCGCGGCCACGATAGCCTTCAGGCGATCGCCACTGTCCTTGATCTTGCCGGTCACATACTGGTCGGTGATCACCACATCGCTGATGCGGCCATCCTTCAGATACTGCTCGAATTCGCTGAAAGGTACGGTCTGCGTTTCCGTCATCGACGTAATCAGCCATTGCTGAAACAGCAGAATACCGATCATCGCCAGCAGAACATAGCCGAAATTGATCTGCGCCTGCCTGTTCATGCGCTTACCTCCGTCAGCCATCAGTGGATAACCTCTTCTTGGGCTCCGGCCAGCAGAAGTTCAAGTTCGACGACCTCTCCCGCGCGCCAGACCTTCAGGCGCAGGCTGTCGCCGACATGCATGCCGGCCAGTATCTTCTTCAGCGCCTGCATCGAGCTTACCGGCCGACCGTTGACGGCCAGGATCACGTCGCCCGGGATCACGCCACCGTCCCAGGCCATGCGGGAAGGCTTCAGGCCCGCCTCGGCGGCCGGCGAACCGGGCTCGACCTTGAGCACCAGCACACCTTCGATGCCCAGCCTTGCCAGCACCGCGGACGAAAAGCGGTCGTCGCTGACCACGCCGAGCCAGGGTCGCACGACACGACCATGCGCGATCAGCTGCGGCACGATTTCATTGACCTGATCAGACGGTATCGCGAAACCGATGCCGGCATAGGCACCGGATGGCGAATAGATGGCCGTGTTGACGCCGATCAGACGCCCGGCCGAATCCAGCAACGGCCCTCCCGAATTGCCGGGGTTGATCGCCGCATCGGTCTGGATCAGGTGTTCGATGTTTTCTCCATCGCCGGCCAGCGTCCGGTCCAGCGCCGACACGATGCCGGTCGTCAACGTATGATCGAGACCGAACGGATTGCCGATGGCAAACACCTTCTGGCCGACCCGGAGGCTGCCGCTGTCGCCGAGCGGAATCGGCGGCGGCGGATCGAACGGCACATTGATGCGCAGCACGGCCAGATCGCTGGCCGGGCTGGCGCCGACCAGAATCGCTCCGTAGGCGCGACCGTCCTGCAGCCGTACGGTCGCCTG
>JAJRVH010000077.1 GCA_021545625.1 Zetaproteobacteria bacterium | reverse complement strand
GCAACGCGGCCATGGACGCTGACAGGCCAACCCTTCGGGCGCTCCTGTGGTGCTTCGCAGCGGCGTTGCAGCGCTTGGCAAGGGAGACGGCCATTGCCTGCGCACTGTGCCTTGCCGCAAAGCACCACAGGAACGCTGGATCCTAATTTATTACCTTGAAAGAGTACTAGGAGTCTGTCGGATTTGGGTAATCGTAGCGAGCAGGTGGGAGAGCGGCGATGGGCCGGGTGCGGAAATATGGAAGGGTGTTATGGGTGCTCATGCTGCTGGTTGCCGGCACAACGCCGGCAGCCGGCCACGAACAATGCCGGGACTGCCACGCCCCCGGCATACCCTCGGCCGACAATCTCAAACAGCCCTTGTCGGACCTGTGTATCAACTGCCACCTGGCAAGAATTGCCGAGGGCGAACATGCCGTGGACATCCCGGTAAAGAGCGCGCCGGCCTCCCTTCCCCTCAAGGCGGGCAGGATGACCTGCATCACCTGCCATGATCCCCATGGCAAAGGGCGCGCATTGCGCATGAGCGACCCACAGCTGTGCACGGCCTGTCACCGGCGTTGAAAAGGATCGGCGCCATGTTTGCTAAACCCGTTGCTGCCGGGTGTCGATAGACGGCATGCCGCCCCTGTCGTCGGGGTAGCGTCCTGCTTTTCTGTAAAACCTGAATCCGCCCTGAACTCACGGATTCAGGCAAAAGGGTTGTAAAAAGGCATTGAATGGCACAACACACAACACGGTATTTTGCTTCGGCGGGTGACCCGGCAATGGCCGAGACCCTGCGGGCCTGGGCGCGGGATTTCCCCCAGGCGGCCGTGTTGGCGCTGGTCGCAGAGGCGGATCAGTGCGAGGTTCCCGCCCTGCAGCGCCAGTGCAATGAGGCGCCGCTGCCGCTGCTGGGCGCCATATTCCCCGCGCTGCTGGATAGCGCGGGTTTCAAATCCCGGGGTGTGCTGTTGCTGCGGCTTGATCAGGCACCGGTGTACCGGATCGTGGAGGGCCTTTGCAGAGACGTTGCCGCGGGCGATGAATTGATCGAAGTCATGGCCACGGTGGCGGCCAGTCTGGAGAATGCCCGAGACAAGGGCACCCTGCTGATGATTTTTGATGCCATGGTGCCCACGATTGAAAGCTGGCTGGCGGCGCTGTATCGGCGCGTCGGCCGCAGGGTGCATTATCTGGGGGTCAGCGCCGGCAGTGAAACTTTCCAGCCCATGCCCTGCGTGTTTGACAATGAGCGCATAGCCCGGGATGCCGTGTTGATCGCGGCATTGGCCAATATGCCGGGTAGTGTTCTGGCGCATGGCTATCTGCCGCCAGAAAAAATGATTACCGCCACGTCGACCGAAGGCAACCGCATCATAAGCATCGATTGGCGCCCGGCACTGGCGGTTTATTCCGAGCTGGCGCGCAATGAATACGGTGTGGATATCAATCGTGAAAACTTCTACCAATATGGTGTTCATTTCCCCTTCGGCGTGGTGTGCGCCAGTGGTGAGGTGCTGGTGCGCATTCCGGTGGCCATCGACGATGACGGCGCCCTGTTCTGCATCGGCGAAATACCGGAGAACGCCATTCTTGCCTTGCTGCGTGCGGAAAGCGTCGATCAACGGCAGACGGTTGATCGCTTGGTACGGGACTTGGGCCACATCACATCGCAGTCCGTGCTGACCTTTTACTGCGCCGGGCGACGCCTGCATGACCCACGGCGTGCCGTGCAAGAACTGGCCCTGCTGGCGCAACGTCTGCCGGGGTCGACGCTGGCGGGCGCCCTGTCGCTGGGCGAGATCGGCAGCACCAGCCGTGACGGCTACCCCCTGTTTCATAACGCCGCCCTGATCTGCGCCGACTGGCCCGATTGATGAATCAGGAACATATCCTCAGTATTTTGTACGAACTGGCGATGGTGCTGAGCGGGGAAACGCGTTCTGCACCGCTGGCGGAGCGCTTCCTGCAACGGCTGATGTTCCACACGGGCTTCCCCTGCGGACTTTATTTGAATCAAGTTTCGCCGCTGCCTGAAACGGCAAACGAAGCCCCCCAGTGCTGCGCCTATCTGCAAACGGTGATTGGCGATCCGGCGTTGGCGGCGAAACGTGGCCAGCCGCTGACGCTGCCCGCCGATCTGGGGCTTGGTGAGTCCGCCTTCATTCGCGACACCGCGCTGCTGGCCGACGGCTTTGGTGAGGCGGGCGACTGGCGTACGATGCTGAAACTGCAGGCCGGGGATGGGCATGTTTTCATCCTGCTCTCTTCGGCGTCGTTAAGCAGCGACTTGCCCTTTACCGCCATGTTCGATCCCGTCTTGAGGAATTTCGTCCGCGTCTATGACCTCTGCCATGCCAATGAAAATCACATGGCCGATCTCGAAGCCGCCAACAAGGAACTGGAGGCATTTTCCTATTCCGTCTCCCATGACCTGCGTGCCCCCCTGCGCAGCATCGACGGCTTCAGCCTTGCCTTGCTGGAGGATTTCAATGACCGTCTGAACGATGAAGGGCGGGAATACCTGCAGCGGGTGCGTCGCGGCGTGCAGCGCATGGGCCGGCTCATCGATGGCTTGCTGGACTTGTCCCGCATGGCCCAGGGGCCCTTGTTGCGCCAGGTGGTGGATTTGTCCGCCCTGGCGGAGCGGATCATCGAAGACCTGCGTGAAGGCTCCCCGGAGCGGAAGGTGGAAGTGCGGATCGGCAAAGCACTGGTCGTCAGTGGTGACCCGAATTTACTGGCGGTTGCGCTGAACAATCTGCTGGAAAACGCCTGGAAATATACCGGAAACCGGCAGCGGGCCTTAATAGAATTTGGGCTGACGATGGACAACGGCGAAGAGGTGTTTTACATCAGGGACAATGGCACCGGCTTTGACATGAACTATGCCAACAAATTGTTTGGCGTCTTCCAGCGCCTGCACGAGGCGGGTGAGTTCAGTGGCACGGGCATTGGCCTGGCCACCGTGCAGCGCGTCATTCATCGCCATGGTGGGCGGATCTGGGCAGAGGCAGCGGTGGGCGAGGGGGCCACCTTTTTCTTTACCCTGCCGGCCCGCGGCAAATGACGCTGGCTCACTGTCCCGAGCTGTTTCAGCCGCCGCCCAGCATCGCCTCCTTCAGATCCGAATCCGCCGGCTCCTCGCCCAGCCAGACCCTGAGCAGGGCGGCGTAAAATTCCGCGCCGGGGATGGTGCCTTTTGTCTGGCCGTTGATGGCGATCCGGGTGCCGGTTTCCGGCAGATAATCCAGGGTGATCTGGTCGCCGCGCCTGACGCTGGTGAATAGCCGATTGAAGGCCGCCAGCCTGGGCTCAAGGGCCTTCAATTGGTCGCGGTCAAGATTTTCTTCGAAGCCATCGTTCCAGCCATCGGTGAGTTTTTCTTTCTCGACTTCCTTGTAGAGAAAGTGCATCAGCACCCGCTTGGGGCCGGGCATGTCGATAGCCGTTGAGGCATCGCCGGTTTTTTGGGGCAGGTAGAGTGCGCCCACATAAATATCGAAAAAGAACTTTGTGCGGATTCCGGCGCCATTCAGCGTGAGGGTGGTGTTGGCAAGCTGAACCTGCCCTGGCAGGTCGATCCCGGCGATGTCTTTGGCCTGGCTGCCGAGGGGTAGACAAAGCAGGAACAGCAGGCTGGTGTATTTGAACAGGAGATTCATGTCAGGCCCTCCGGATGGCGTTGTCCGATATATAGCACAGCTTGAGGAGGGGTTGAGAAAATCCGGCACAATTACTGCTGTCCCACTATTAACCCGGCAACCATATAGATGGAGTTCAGGGCTTTCGGGACATGAATTCGGGCAACCCCTGCCGTCATTCCGGGCTTGACCCGGTATCCGGCATGACGCTGAAAAGTTAATGGGACAGCAGTGCGGCACAATAAAAAAGCCGCGCCAGGAATGGCGCGGCTTTTTGCCCAGGTCCGAATCAGGCCGGCGTCATTTTGCCTTTTTCTTTGCCGACAGCCAGTCGGTCAAGGCGAACAACAGGGCGGAAACGACGAAGGTCATGTGGATGCCGACCTGCCAGGCAAGTTCTGTGTTGCTGTAGTTTTCCAGGCTGAGGAAGGCCTTGAGCAGCTCGATGGCGGAGATGGCGATGATGGAGCCGATGAGCTTCATCTTCAGGTCGGAGAAGGTAACGTGTCCCATCCAGCTGGGCCGGTCCTCGCTGTCGCCGGTATCGATCTTGGAGACGAAATTTTCGTAACCGGCGAAGATGATGATCAGCAGCAGGTTGGCGATCATCACCACGTCGATCAGGGTCAGCACGCTGATGCTCACATCCGGGCCCGAGCCGGTGAGGGCGATCGGGATAAAGCCCACGAATTCCTTGATGAACTTGACCAGCAACAGGGCGATGCTGATCACCAGGCCCAGGTAAAAGGGCACCAGCATCCAGCGGCTGTTGAAGATAAGGACCTCGATAAAGTGTTCTACCTTTTTCATGGATAGCTACGTTCCTGTATGTGTTGACGATGAAGTTTCTCGTGCCGCGTGCCACGGCGCGTGGATGTCGGGTGTCGTTCAGGCCTTCGCCTTGCGTGCGGCGACGGCCTTGCGCTTGGTGGGCCTTTTCTTGCCGTGGGCCTTGTCGGACTTGCCCTTGGGCTTGCGTGGCCTGGCGGCCCTTGTTTCTTCGCCGAGCCGGCTGATCTCCAGCTTCTGCCCGCACACCCGGGTCTTCTTCAGATCCATGAAGATGTCCTTGGGCATGTCGGCGGGCAGGTCGATGGTAGTGAAGTCGTCGAAGATTTCAATGTGGCCGATGTACTGGGCGTCGATGCCGGCCTCGTTGGCGATGGCGCCGACGATGTTGCCGGGCTTGACGTCGTGGGCATAGCCTACCGCCAGGCGGAAGCGTTGCATTTCCACGTCGGGATGCTCTTTCAGTGGACGCGGGGTGTTGCCGGGGGTGGCGTTCGCCGAGCGCGGCTTGTGCTGGGTGCGTTCGCCGCGGCTGCCGAAACGCTCACGGCCCTCGGCGATGATGCGCGACGGGCGCTCGCGGCGCTGCGGCTTGTCGCTCAGCAGCAGCGGCTCCTTGCCCTGCGCCATGTGCGCCAGGGCGGCGGCGATGGCCAGCGGATCGGCGTCGTGCTCGCGCTGATATTCACCGACGATCTGGTTGAAGATGTCGAGGTTCTGGCTGTCGAGGGTGTCGCTGATGCGCTGCTTGAAGCGTTCGATGCGCTGCACGTTGATGTCCGAGGCGGTGGGCATCTGCATGGCCTCGATGGGCTGGCGCGTGGCGCGTTCGATGGCGCTGAGCATGCGCCGCTCGCGCGGGGCGACGAACAGAATGGCCTCGCCCGAGCGCCCGGCGCGGCCGGTGCGGCCGATGCGGTGCACGTAGGACTCGGTATCGTGGGGCACGTCGTAGTTGATGACGTGGCTGATGCGCTCGACGTCCAGGCCGCGCGCCACCACGTCGGTGGCGACGAGGATGTCCAGCTGACCCTTCTTCAGGCGCTGGATGATGCGCTCACGGTTGTTCTGCGGGATGTCGCCGTTGAGTGCCGCGCTGGCATAGCCGCGCGCCGCCAGCTTGTCGGCCAGCTCCACGGTGGCGGTCTTGGTGCGCACGAAGACGATCATGCCGTCGAAGTCTTCCGACTCCAGAACGCGCGTCAGGGCATCCAGCTTGTGCAGGCCGCTGACGGCCCAGTAGCGCTGGCGAATGGTGGTGACGGTGGAGGTCTTGGTCTGGATCTTCACCACCGCCGGATTGTTCAGGTGACGCTCGGCGACCT
>JAJRVH010000076.1 GCA_021545625.1 Zetaproteobacteria bacterium | reverse complement strand
GATCTCGCCGCGCAGCGCACCGCGGCGTCTGTGATCGATGCGAACTGTCAGCCGCTCGCCGGGCAGTGCGTTGCGCACCAGCACATGGCGACCGTCCGGACAGCGAAACAGGCCCTCACCCCCCGGCAACAGCTTTTCGACCACCCCTTCGACAATGTCCGGATACGGCGGGTTCACCTAGGGGAGCAAGTCGATCGGGCCCACGGTAATCGGCTCGGCGGAACGGAATCGGAAGCGCACGCCCTTGATCTTGCCAACGGACTTCGGCACACGAATCGTAACGGGCTTGTCGATGTCGCGATCCTTGCGTTCATAGGCCGGATGCCACTTGCCCTTCTCGTCCTGTATCCGGAGATCAAGGCTGCCGCCCTTGAAACTGAGCCTGCCGACGCTGGCCTTGTGAATGACGATTCTGGAAACCCGGACGGGCTTGTCGAAATACAGACGCAGCTGCCCCTGCTTGAAGGTATGCAGCGTTTCCTTCCAGCGATAATCCCTCAGACCCGGAAAAAACAGCCGGCTCTTGCCCCGGAATTCATGCGCATCCTTCTCGTTCGCACGCGTGCCGTCGCTACGGATCAGCCTGTGTCCGACGCGATAGGTCACAGGATAGACGCGCGCTGTCTTCCTTGCCGCCTTTTTCGCGGGCTTCTTTTTCGCTGTCGCGGCAGGCTTCGCCTTTTTCGCGGGCCTGGGCGCAGGAGGCTTCGCCTGCGCTTGCGGCACCGGCTTCTTTTCTACCCGATCCGCCGGCGGAGTCTTCTTTTCCGACTTTCCGGGCGTGGTGGCCTGCTGCCTGTCCACGGCGGCCACATCGCCTCGCTGCTGCTCGGCGATGTGAATGACGCTGGTCAGCATCCAGCCAAGGCCGCCGAGCACAAGCAGCAGGCCGGCCCAGATCAGCGGCGCATGCCAGCGTTTCTTCTTGTCCACGGCGGCGGCAACGCTCTTGCCCGCTTTCGGTTTTTTCCGGAACCCCAGCAGGCGCGCAATCCTTGATGTCAGTGCACCCAGCAACCCACGGGCGATCTGGATATTGCTCTGCGAATCGGCCGGAGGCGGAATCCTGATTTCATGGCCGGCCGCCGAACTGGCCTCCTGGGTACCGATCTGCAACAGAATCTGGTGTACCGCATCGCAGCTGGCCGGCCGATCGGCAATATTCTTGGCCAGCAGGTCCATGATCAGATCCGAAAGCATTTTCGGAAGCGTCGGATTCAGCGAAATCGGCGGCACCGGATCCTGGCGGATCTGTTTCTCCATGATCTCGAACTCTCCGGCCCCGTTGCCGGAAGAGTCGAAGGGCAGCTTGCCGGTGCACATCTGATAAAGAAGTATCCCGAACGAATAGAGATCCGTTCTGGCATCGACCGGCTGGTTGAGAATCTGCTCGGGCGCCATATAGCGGAATGAACCAACCGTCGCGCCGCTCTGGGTCAGGTCATCATCGCCCTTGGACGGCTTGGCAAGCCCGAAATCCATCAGTTTGATCGAACCGTCTTCCGACAGCAGGACATTGGCCGGCTTCAGATCCCGATGCACCATGCCCAGTTTGTGCGCGGCATCCAGACCGCCGAGAATTGCCTCGGAAATACGAAGGATGTCCACCAGAGAAATATGCGGATGATCCCTCAGATACTGGCGCAGGTTGATGCCGTGTATCATTTCCATGACCAGCGCCATATGCTCGCCGTCTTCGTACAGCGACAGCAACGTCACGACGTTCGGATGGATGATCTTTGCATGCATGCGGGCTTCACGGCGGAAACGCTCTTTCAGGTTCTCGTGCTGCAGCAAATGCGGATGCAGCACCTTGATCGCCACCTCGCGCCCCAGTTTTTCGTCCTCGGCGCGATAGACGACACCCATGCCGCCTTCGCCGAGTTTGTCGGTCAGAAGATAATGTCCGAGTCGGGTATGGCTCTCATCCCGGCTGACGGCTGCGCCGCAGTTTTTACACAGGCCGTTTTCAACCGGACCATCCACCCCACATGAAGAACATTTCATGGAAGTGATTGTTGACCACCAGCGGTCATTGTCAAGTGATTCCGCCCACAGATTGCATATTTAGATCCGTCGACCATGCAGCCCGGTCAGACCTCGTCGATATCCGGCAACCGGTTGAAACGGGCGAGAAAATCCGGTGCATCAAGACCCGGTGTTGCCTGAATGAAAAGCTTGAACATTTCACCCATGCCAAAGGGCAGCAGCATGCGCCGGGCTTCGGCCATCTGCTTCATCGAGGCGCTATCGGGATGCCTGGCCAGATGCCGAATCGTCTGCTGTACCAGCGGCGACTGGGCCAGCCAGGCCCCCTGGGGCATCCAGAGCAGCGGCTGCAGACCATGCAAACGGCCGGCGCGACACAGGGCGGAAAAGTCGATATGCGCCGTGATATCCTGCTCGCCGGGACGCAGCAACACCTCGTCCACGACCTGATGGCGGTAATGCGCGAGCAGCGTCCCCTGCTCGCGGTTGGGGCGGTAATATTCTCTCTGGCTGTAGCCATAGTCGACGCAGAAGGAAAAGCCGCGCCGGATCACGGCGGCCAGCTGTTGCTGCCAGCTATCCAGGCCAGGGTTCCACTCACTGGTATAGCCTTCGGGCCAGGCTGCCCGGATATCCGGATCGATGGCCGGCCCGTCAGCGAGGGCTTCGTCCGCCGTGGCCCATACGAACCCCCGCTCAAAGGCGACCCCGCGCTCATACGGCGAACCCGAGCGCATCGTGAAACAGCGCACCGGAAAGGCATCGGGCAGTTCATTACTGATCGCCAGCACGTTTTCAAGCGCCGGCAGATCGCTGAGCGCGGCGACATGCTCCACGGCGGTCCCTGCCTGCCCGAACAGTTCTCGCTGACGCATGCGCAACTGCTCGCTGGTTTCGACCTCGATCACCCGGGCCGGCATGGGCATGCCGGTTTGCGGTAATGATTCGAGTATCGACGTCAGCAGGCGCCCGCTGCCGCCGCCCTGCTCCAGCAATATCCATTCGGAAGGCTCGCCGAGTGCCTGCCAGCCCTGGCGCAGCAGGTCGCAGAAGCCGAGCTTCAGCCAGGGGCCCAGATCCGGCGCGGTGACAAAATCGCCCTCGGCGCCGAAAATGGCGCCGCGTTCGTAATAGCCGAGACCGGGCTCATAAAGAGCGGCCTCCATAAAGCGATCAAATGGCAAAAAACCGCCTGCCCTGTCGATGCGCTGCCGGATCAGTTCTTCCAATATGCTTTGTTCGGACATGGTTGACGCTGCTTTGCTCCCTGACTAACGTAGCGGTATCCAAATAAACAAAGAGGACACCAATGGCTTCCGATCTTATCATTCATGTTACCGACGACAGTTTCGATGCGGACGTGCTGAAAGCGCCCGGCCCCGTGGTCGTTGACTTCTGGGCTCCCTGGTGCGGCCCCTGCAAACAGATCGCCCCGATTCTGGACGAAGTGGCCGCCGAGAAGCAAGGACAGGTCACCATCGCCAAGATCAATATCGATGACAATCCGAACACGCCCGGAAAATACGGCGTGCGCGGCATTCCGACGCTGATGCTGTTTCGCGACGGCAATGTTCAGGGCACCAAGGTCGGCGCCGTCAGCAAGGCCAAGCTGATCGAGTTTATCGACGAACACCTGGGCTGACGGACAACCGTTGCCGCTCAAATCGGGGCCGGGCTTGATGCCCGGCCTTTTTTTCGTTCCCGCACCATCCCGCTTGCGCCCGCCACCGGACGCGGGCATCGTATCCGCATGCGACAGAAGCTCCACATCGTCCTTTTTCAACCGGAAATCCCTCCGAATACCGGCAACATCGCCCGTCTTTGCGCCTGTACCGGCTGCAGCCTGCACCTGATCCATCCGCTCGGTTTTGAAATCAGCGACCGGCAGCTGAAACGCGCCGGGCTTGATTACTGGCAACATGTCGATGTGCACGAGCATGTCGACTGGGCAGCGGCCAGGGAAGCCATCGGACGGCATCGCAACTGGTATGCGCTCAGCGCCAGAAAGGGCACCAGCCTCTGGGAGACTGCCTTCGAACCAGGCGACGTACTGGTATTCGGTCCTGAAACACGGGGGCTGCCGGCATTTGTTTTTGACGAGACCCGGCGCATCACGATCCCGATGCGCGACGATGCTCCGGTTCGCTCGCTCAATCTGGCCAATGCCTGCGCGGTCACGCTGTTTGAGGCGCTTCGCCAGTTGCAACAAGGCTGAATAAAGGATAGATGAAGAATCTATCCACCGCCTGCCGGCAGAGATGAAAAAGCTTTAACACTTGAGAGCCGACCTTCAGGTTGATAATTCTTTTTATGTTATAACATGTTGTATTAAAAGCCTTTTAGTGTCATGCATATATTTTAGGCATGGATGCGAAAAAGATAAAACCTTCAATGCAAGCCGATAAAATCGCTCGCTTATCCACAAGGTTATCCACAAAAGGTGTGGATAGTCCGCCCAACACCTTGCAATACTTGCATCCGGGGCCGGCATGCTTCGTGATTAATTCTTTACCCCGCCGCCATGACGCGGATACTCTGCGGCCATGAGATGGACGATTTCCAACCAGCTGACGCTGGGCCGCGTGCTGATGATCCCGCTGTTCATCGCCGTATTCTATCTGCCCGGGCCCCTCGGCTGGTATGCCTCGGCGCTGGTCTTCGCCCTTGCAGCCATCACCGACTGGCTGGACGGCTATCTGGCCCGTTCGCGCAACGAGGTCACGGCGTTCGGACGCTTTCTCGATCCGGTGGCCGACAAACTGCTTGTCGCCTCGGCGCTGGTGCTGCTCGTTGCCGATGAACGGGCCCCCGCCGTGCTTGCGATCATTATCATCGCTCGCGAGATTGCCATCGGAGCGCTGCGGGAATGGCTGGCCGAACGCTCAGCCGTGGTCAAGGTTTCACTGCTGGGAAAATGGAAAACCATGATCCAGATGCTGGCGATCGGCAGCCTGCTGATTCATACGAATGTTTACGAATTCGACTTTCATATGGCGGGCATCGCGCTGCTCTGGCTGGCCGCCATCCTCACGCTGTGGTCCGGCTATGAATATATGCGTGACGCCTGGCCGGAGCTGATGCGCAAGCCGGACGAGGCCGCTACAGCCGCGAACGAATAAGCCCGGCAATCTCCCGCCGCTCCAGACGGATCGGGTTGCCGCTCATGCTGCCGCCGCTGACATGATCGATCAGGCGCCCGATATCGCCCTCTCCGACGCCGTAATGTGAAAGGCGTGGAATCTTCATCTCTTCCAGCCACTGATCGAGCAGATCCGGCAAGCCGGCCCTGGCCGTATCATCATCCAGATGCTGGTCGGCCAGTAATATCCGCCCGGCATCCGCATAACGGCCCAACGCTTCATGCGAAGGCTCCCGTGCCTGCAGAGCCCGGATGTTCACGCGCACGGCTTCGGGCAGCAATGTGGCGCAGGCCGCCCCGTGTGGTATCGGGAAAAAAGCCCCCAGCGGCGATGCCAGGCCGTGCACGGAGCCCAGGCCGGCGTTGGCCAGCGTCAGCCCCGATATCGACGAGGCATACAGCATGTCGGCGCGGGCGGCCAGATTCCGGCCATCGCGCACAACGGCCGGCAGGGCCGTGGCGATACGCCGCAGCGCGCCAAGGGCCAGCGCATCGGTCATCGGATTGGCCTTGCAGGACACATAGGATTCCAGCAACTGGGTCAGGGCATCCATGCCGCAGGCGGCGGTGACATGCGGTGGACATGAAAGCGTCAGCTCGGGGTCGAGCACCACATGCCTCGGCACCAGCGCTTCGTGCCGGAAGGACTTCTTGAACCCGCCCGGACCGATCACGGACAGCACTGCATTCTTGCTGGTTTCGCCGCCTGTCCCCGCCGTTGTCGGCACGGCGACAAACGGCGTCGATACACCCGCATAGGCCTTGCCCCGCCCCACCCCTTCGAGATACTCCATCACCGAATCGCCGCCGGGCAGCAGCCCAGCAATGGCCTTGCCCGCATCCACGGCACTGCCGCCGCCGATGGTCAGCACGCAGTCGGGACGATGCGGACGAAATTCGGCCACAGCCTGATCGACAAGCTCGGGAGACGGCTCCCCCTCGACCTTAACCCGGAAAACCTCGAAATCGGCCTGCAAGCTGTCCAGAACCCGCTGCAGCTGCGGCTGCCGGTCAAAGGAGGCTGCGCCTGTGACCAGCAGCAGGCGAGAGCCGTACGGCCTGAGAATATCGGCCAGCCGGTTGCGGCAACCGGCCCCGAAATGGATATGGGGGGTGGAGGCAAAATCGAAAGGCTTTATCATGGGGGGCCATCGTAAACGATCCCGGATCAATTTGCATGCATATGGAGGCGCGGATGAAGAGTTATGTGGAAGCCAGCCTGGAGTTCTATTTCAGGGGCGAACGTCATGCGCCGTCCGCCATCATTCCGCTCGACGCCTGCATGCGTCAGCAGGATCCGCTGGCTCATATCTACCACGTCCTCGCGGCCGAGAACGGCATCGGCCGCCATTCACACGAATTCGATGTCATGATCATGGAACCGGTCCGTTTTTCGAATCCTGCCGGACTGGCCGTCGATTTCGTGCGCGACGGCCGGTTCGACCTGGAAGGATTCAGGCGGGCATGGCTTGAGGAAAGCATCCTGCATGTTCTGCAACCGATTGCCCGCAGGCATCTGGGCATCGACAGGCTCGACGACCACCCCGATATCAAGGCCGCGCTGCTGGAGGCCTATCAGGCGGCCTGAGACAGCGTCACGGATCCAGATGGATAATATGCCCCCGGTCCGGTCCGGTGGACAGCATCGTCACGGGGCACTCGCAAACCTCCTCGATGCGCTGCAAAAATGCCTTGGCCGCCGCCGGAAGCTGAGCCATCGAGGTGGCGCCAAAGGTCGATTCACTCCAGCCGGACAGGGTTTCATAGACCGGCGTGCAGGCCTCCAGGGCCGCGGCATCAGCCGGAATCGTTTCCAGACGCTCGCCATCGCGTTCATAGGCCACGCACAGTTTTACCTCGGGCAGACCGTCCAGCACGTCGAGCTTGGTAATCGCCAGTCCCGTCACGCCGGCCACGCGCACCGCATGGCGAACGACCACCGCATCGAACCATCCCGTGCGGCGCGGCCGCCCCGTCGTCGATCCGAACTCCTGGCCTTTCTCGGCCATATAACGGCCCGCCTCATCCTCCATGCCGTCGGCGTTGTACAGCTCGGTCGGAAACGGGCCGGCGCCGACACGCGTCGTATAGGCCTTGCAGATGCCCAGCACCTCATCGACCATGCCGGGACCAACGCCCAGTCCCGCCAGCGCCGCACCCGCAACGGTGTTCGATGACGTCACATAGGGATAGGTGCCGAAATCGACATCGAGCATCGTGCCCTGCGCTCCCTCGAACAGGATCGTATCGCCGGCCTTGTGGCGCTGGTGCAGAATCAGCGCCACATCGGCCATCAGTGGCAGCAGCCGCTGGCGGGCCATCTCGATCACCGCATCGACCTCGGTGCGATCCACGGGATCGACCTTGAAATATTCGGTCAGCTGGAAATTCGTCCAGGCAAGATTTTCGGCGATCTTCGCATCCAGACCCGGAGAAAGCATATCGATCAGGCGAATGCCGCGACGGGCCGTCTTGTCCTCGTAGGCGGGCCCGATGCCCCGGCCCGTCGTGCCGATCCTGCCCTTGCCCTTGGCCGCCTCGCGGGCCGCATCCAGCGCCCGGTGATAGGGAAGAATCAGCTGGCAGCGATCGGAGATGCGCAGACGCTCATCAACCGGAATGCCGGCCCCGATCAGCGTATCCATTTCCTCGATGATCGTTTCGGGCGCCACAACGGTGCCGTTGCCGATCAGGCACAGCGTATCCGCATGCAGGATGCCGGACGGCACCAGATGCAGCACGGTCTTTTCATTGCCGATGACCAGCGTATGGCCGGCATTCGGCCCTCCCTGGAAGCGCGCCACGACATCAGCCCTGGGCGCCAGAAGATCGACGATCTTGCCCTTTCCCTCGTCACCCCACTGGATGCCAATCGCAATCGTATTTGCCATGTTAATCCTCGTATTCCCGCGGCCGCCCCGAAGAAGGGGGCCTGTTATTCAGCCCAGTGCGTCCAGCCAGCTCCACAGGTCGCAGGAAAAGCCCGTGGCGAGCATGTCGCGACCGTGAGCGGCCATCATCGCATCGTAACGGCCACCGTGCAGCAGGGCCTGCGGAACGCCGGCGGCAAAGCCGGCGAACAGAATGCCGCTGTGATACAGAAAGCGCGGCATGATCGCTGCATCGGCATGAATGTCCACCTCTTTGCCCAGCTGCTGTTCTAGTTCCCGTACAAGCGCCAGCAGTTCCCCGGCGGCGACATTGAACTCCTCGCCGAACGATCCGGTGACCGATTCGATCCAGCGGAAGTCCGCCTGCCCCGAAGCCATCCGGATCAGGGCCTCCCGCACCGGAGCGGCCATTGTTTCGCTGTCCATCGCCGCCCGCAGATCATCCGGCGAGCGGCGCATCAGCAGCTTGGTC
Source organism: Zetaproteobacteria bacterium (assembly GCA_021545625.1). Lineage (GTDB taxonomy): Bacteria > Pseudomonadota > Zetaproteobacteria > Mariprofundales > Mariprofundaceae > JAJRVH01. The sequence continues at coordinate 3,674 of JAJRVH010000076.1, read as the reverse complement.
CATGCCTCCAGCGGCAATGCCGAACCTTTCACCAGCGCCCGAAGCAGGCCGATATGCCCGATTTGCAGCACCGGCTGCGAAAAACCCGCCACCAGCATCGAGCGGGCTGCCAGGCGCATCACTTCGGCATCGCCGGCCGCGCCGGGAATGCCCATGCATTCGATACCGGTCTGCCAGGGCTGACGGGAGCCACCGCGGGCATCCGGCCGGGCCAGCATCACCGGCCCGGAATAGTAAAGGCGTAATACGTCCAGAGACAGCAGCCTGGATGCGGCAATACGGGCGATCTGCGGCGTCATGTCCGGACGCACGGCCAGCAGCCCCGCATCGGCCGGATCGGAAAACACCAGCGTCTGGTCGGCCAGAAAACGGCCGGCGCCCGAATTCAGCGACTCGGGGCGCTCCATCAGCGGCGGGATGACTTCCTCGTAGCCGGCCTGTTCGAATAAATCGGCCAGTTGCCGCTGCAATCTGCGCAAACTTCTGGCGCGGGCGCCAAAGGCGTCGTCGAGCCCTATAATCGGACGTGTCGTCATCATTTCCCCAGTTCGGCATAGCGAACCATGATCATGTTCGGCAATGCCCTCAGTTGATCCAGTACCGCATCACTGGGCGGCGTATCCACCTGAATCAGCGCCACGGCGTTGTTGGTATCCTCGCGACGCCCGAGCCGGAAATCGCCGATATTGATCTTCGCCTCGGCCAGGATCGCGCCGATGGCGGCGATCACGCCCGGCCGGTCCTCGTTCTGCACGAAGATGACGTTGCCCTCGGGAGCCATCTCGACCTCGCAGGTGTCGAAGCTGACCAGCCGCGGCCGCGTTTCATCGAACAGGGTGCCGGAAACGCAGCGATGCCCCTCGTCGCCCTCGACTTCCAGCCGGATCAGCGTTGCGAAGCTCTCGGAAGTCTCGCGCGCCGATTCGACCACCTCGATGCCGCGATCGCGGGCCAGCATGCCGGCATTGACCGCGTTGACCTCCTCCATGCTCTCGGACAGCAGCCCCTGCAACATGCCGTTGATCAGCGGCTTGCGGTTGATGCCGGCCGCATGGCCCTCGAAGTGCACGCTGACCTTCGAATAGCCCGGCTTCATCGTCTGGCCGATAAAGCTGCCCATGCGCTCGGCAAGCAGCGCATAAGGCGCCAGCAGCCGCTGCTCCTCCTCGGACAGCGAGGGCACGTTGACCGCGTTTCTGACGATACCGGAAAGCAGGTAGTCGGATATCTGCTCGGCAATCTGAACAGCCACGTTCTCCTGCGCCTCGGTGGTCGAGGCGCCGATATGCGGCGTAAAACTGACATTGTCGAGTTCAAACAGGGGATTGTCGGTGGCCGGCTCCTTCTCGAATACATCGAGGGCCGCGGCGCGCAGGTGGCCGGACTTGCAGGCTTCATACAGCGCCCTCTCATCGACGATGCCGCCGCGCGCGCAATTGACGATGATGCCGTCCTTCATGCGCCGGATCATGTCCGCATCAATCAGATTGCGCGTCGCATCCAGCAGCGGCACATGCACGGTCAGGATATCGACGATATCTGCCAGTTCCGCCACCGTTTCGACCTTGGTCACGCCCATGGCCTCGGCCCGTTCGTCGGAAATGAACGGATCGTACACATAGACCGACATATGCAGGCCGCGCAGACGGTCGCAGACAATGGCGCCGATATTGCCGGCCCCGATCACGCCGGCTTTCTTGCCGGTCAGCTCCATGCCCATGAAACGGGATTTCTCCCACTTGCCGGCCCGGGTTGACGCCGAGGCCTGCGGGATCATGCGCGCCGCGGCAACGATATGGGCGACGGCCAGTTCGGCCGTCGTGATCGTGTTGCCAAACGGCGTGTTCATCACGACGATGCCGCGCCGCGAACACCCCTCGACATCGATATTGTCAACGCCGATGCCGGCCCGGCCGATCACCCTGACCCGCCTGGCCGCTTCCAGAAGCTCACCCTTCAATGTGGTGGAAGAGCGCACCGCGATCGCATCATAATCGCCGGCGATGGCCAGTTTCTCCTCGTCTGACAGGCCCGGCCTGTCATCCACGTCGATGCCACGCGCCCTGAACACCTCAACCGCGCGTTTGCTCATCCTGTCGGCAATCCAGACCCTGGGCATCAGCCTTCTCCTTCCCAAAAACCGTGTTATCGACCAAACAGCTGTTCAGCCTGCAAAGCGCGGTACGATATTCATTGTCACGCTGCGCGGGGCAGCGCGCGCAGGCACTCTATAGGCCCCCACATGACGGTCAACTTGACCGCATATCACGCCCGGCCGCGCTCAAACTCCCGCATAAAGGCAATCAGCGCATCCACACCCTCTTCCGGCATCGCATTGTAGATGCTCGCGCGCATGCCGCCGACGGAACGGTGCCCCTTAAGCGTGATCAGGCCGCGCCCGGCGGCGCCGGCCAGGAAATCGGCATCCAGTCCGGCATCGGCCAGCGTGAACGGAACATTCATCCACGAGCGGCCGTTGGGCACCACCGGATTGGCGTAGAAATCGCTGGCATCGATCGCCGCATAGAGTTTCTCGGCCTTGCGCCGGTTGATCTCGCCGATCTCGGCCAGACCACCCTGCTCGCGAATCCATTCAAAGACCAGACCGGCCATGTACCAGCTGTAGGTCGGCGGCGTGTTGTACATCGATCCGCTGTCGGCATGGATCTGGTAGTTGAACATCGTCGGCGTGATCTCCGCCGCCCGGCCCAGCAGATCATCCCGGATGATGACAATCGTCAGACCGGCCGGACCGATATTCTTCTGCGCGCCGGCATAGATCAGGCCAAAGCGCGAAACATCGATCGGGCGCGACAGGATCGTCGACGACATATCGGCAACCAGCGGCACGTCGCCGGTTTCGGGGATATAGTCGAACTCGACGCCTCCGATCGTTTCGTTCGGCGTATAATGCACATAGGCCGCATCGGGATTCAGCTTCAGCTCGGCCTGCGTCGGCACGGTCGTGAAGCCGTCGCCGGAGGTATCGGCGGCGACATTCACCGTGCAGTAGCGCTTCGCCTCGGCAATCGCCTTCTTCGACCACATGCCGGTGTTGAGATAGTCGGCGCTCTGTTTGTCGCCAAGCAGGTTCAGCGGAATCATCGCGAACTGGGATGATGCGCCACCCTGCAGGAAGAGCACCCTGTAGTTGTCCGGAATGCCCATCACATCGCGCAGATCCTGCTCGGCCTTCTCGGCAATGGACATATATTCCTTGCTGCGGTGGCTCATCTCCATGACCGACATGCCCGAGCCATTCCACTCCGGCAGCTCCCGCTGCGCGCGCTCGATAACGGCTGTCGGCAGCATGGCCGGCCCCGCACTGAAATTAAATTTTCTCGCCATGGTTGCTATCCTCTTCCGGTTATTCCGGTCGATCCGGGACCAGCTCCGTCTTCCCCGGATGTCTCAGGGCGTGGAAGATAGCCGCAGGGAACGGATTGCTCAATGCGCGGAAGCGGCGGCGCGGATGGATTTATGCACCGGCCGGGCTAGTCTGTCGCCATGTCCAGACCAGCCATCCATTACATTGATACCCCGACCCAGCTGCAGCAGGCCTGCGAAGCCATTGCCGCATGCAAAATCATCTGCGTGGATACCGAATTCCACCGCGAATCGACCTATTATCCCGAATTCGCGCTGCTGCAGATCTACGGCAACGGCGCATGCTG
>JAJRVH010000075.1 GCA_021545625.1 Zetaproteobacteria bacterium | reverse complement strand
GGTCGCTGTAATCATCCAGTGTCAGCATTTCTGCATGTGCCACCGCGGCGTACACAAGCCCAACTCATGGACCACCACATCCAAACTGACCGGCGCCTTTCTGAAAAACCCCTCGTCCCGCCTTGAGCTGTTCCAGCTGATCGGCATGGAGAAAGGACTGAGCTGAAACACCATGCACCACCACGGCGATGGCACGCACCACGGACTGAACCGGGCCCTGATTCTGACCTCGCTGTTCGCGCTGGTGGAACTGGCAGGCGGCTGGCTAGCCGATTCGCTGGCCCTGCTGGCCGATGCCGGACACATGGTTTCGGACATCGCGGCCCTGAGCCTTGCCGTCATGGCCGGACGTATCGCCAGCCGCCCGGCCCATGCTGGCATGTCCTACGGCTACGGACGGGCACGAGTGCTGGCCGCCCAGGCCAACGGACTCGGTCTCTGGTTTCTGTGCGGCTGGATATCATGGGAAGCGATCGGCCGTCTGAGCGAACCACACGAGGTCAACGGCAGCATCGTGCTGACCATTGGCGCGGCCGGCCTGATCATCAACCTGATATCGATGTTCATACTCCGCCACCAGCACGACCTGAACAGCCGCGCCGCCTACTGGCACATTCTGGGCGACGCGCTGGGATCGCTGGCCGCCCTGAGCGCCGGCCTGGTCATCATGCTGACCGGCTGGAATCCGATCGATCCCATCCTGTCCTTCGTCGTCGCCGCCATTCTGGCATGGGGTGGCTGGAAACTGCTGCGCGAAACAACGCTGCTGCTGATGGAAGGCTCGCCCGAATCGATCAACATCGCCGACATCCATGCCCTCGGCGCCGACCTCGAATATGTGAAAGGCCTGCACCACATCCACCTGTGGACGCTGCCCAGCGGCATGCCAGCCATGTCCGCGCATGTCGAGATATGCGACATGCGGCACTGGCCCGAGTTGCTGACCAGGCTGCAACAGCGACTGGCCGCCCAGGGCATTGCCCATGCCACCCTGCAGCCGGAACTCAGGAATTGCGGGGAGCAGTCCGCCTCATCGACGAACAACAACGCTTGAACCTGCGGCCGCTGCCACAGGGACAGCGCGCATTGCGGCCCGGGTGCTCCATGCGGCAAACGCCATCAACATAGAACCAGCAACCGTCCACACACTTGAAGCGGCTCACCTCATGCAGCACCCTGCACTCGCCATCGGCCTCAAAGGCGGCCCGGAACTCGACCAGTCCGGACACATCATGCTCCATGCCGCCTTCGCAGCGCAGAATCTCCAGCCCCAGCCAGCGATCGACGTCAAAGTCCAGCCGTAAAGGCCGATGATCGGCATGCCAGGTACGCAACAGATAATCCTGCCGCCGCAGGACAAACGCCACATAGCGCGAACGCATCAGCTGCCCGGCCGTCGGCGCCGGTCGGCCATTCAGAAAGGGCCCGCAGCACAAGGCCAGAGGATACCCCGAGCCGCACGGACATAAGCCGGCATCAATCGGGGGCAATGATATGCTCCGGCCATTCTTCCTCCGCCACCTCCGACTCCGGCACGCAGCGCCCCCGCACCGAGATGCCGGCCTCCCGCACCGAAGCCGCATCGCCCGATATCAGCGGATGCCAGGCAGGCAGCGCCTTGCCTTCTCGGCGCAACCGGTAGGCACATGTCACCGGCAGCCAGGCATATTGATCCGCGGACAGCAAACGGACGGAAAGGCACTCCGGCACCAGCCGTCGTCGTTCGGCATAACGGGTGCAGCGACAACTATCCATGTCGAAAAGCCGGCACGCCACATCGGTATAAAGCACCTCGCCGGTTTCCTCATCCTCAAAGCGGTGCAGGCAACAGCGCCCGCAGCCATCACACAGGGCCTCCCACTGCTCCTCGCTGAGCATATCCAGCGGCATGTTCCAGAAATCCATGTCGCGGATTCCAGCACAGATTACCCGCCGGCAACAGGCCGGCTGATATATTTGACAACCATCCCCACCTTCCCCCACCCCTGCCAGAGCAGAACATATATAACGAAAATTGCACTGTGTCTGATTGACCCGATTGCCGCATTACGCCAGCCAGCAGGGTTGACAACCCTCGATATGTGGCCAATATTGGCATTTAGTGGGGAATTGTGGGTAAGCAATTCCGATCGCGGGAGGACGGGACGCCGGATGTTTCAGGGTGAGTTCAGCAACAACATGGATGACAAGGGGCGCGTCAGCATTCCCGCCGTCTTCCGCGACACGCTGAAGTCCCATCATGCGGATGAGCGCATCGTCATTACCCGTTCTCCGCACACCCGCCATCTTGTGGCCTATCCGATGCGGGAATGGAAACGCCTGCAGTCGCGCATCGCCGCCACTCCGCCCAGCCCGCAGCTGCGGGCCTTCAAACGCATCGTGCTGGGATCCGCGCAGGAATACACGCCGGACAGACAGGGGCGCGTACTGATCGCGCCGGCGATGCGCGAATATGCCAACATGGAGCGGGTCATTCACTTTGCCGGTGCCGGTGAAACCTTCGAAATCTGGGACAGGGCAAGCTGGGACAGGCAACTCGAAGCCGACCTGGCGCTGGCCCGGGATTTCGAGCTGGGGCTGTGATGTGGATATCTACCCCGAACACATTCCCGTTCTCCGCGACGCATTCGCGGATGCGCTGCTCGTCGATCCGGACGGCCTCTATGTCGACTGCACCTTCGGCCGCGGTGGACACAGTCGCGCCCTGCTCAAACGCCTGTCTCCCCGAGGGCGATTGCTGGCGCTCGATCGCGACCCGCAGGCCATCGCCGAAGGCAGGAGGCTGGAAGCGGAGGACGAACGCTTCACCGTCCTGCGCTGCGATTTCGGCCATCTGGACGAGGCCTTCGATCGCATGGGGTGGACGCTGGTGAATGGCATCGGCTTCGATCTCGGCGTGTCCTCTCCGCAGGTGGACGATGCTTCGCGCGGTTTTTCGTTCCAGAAAGACGGTCCGCTCGACATGCGCATGGATCCGGAAAGCGGCCTGCCGCTGGAGCGCATGCTGGCGCAGGTCTCGGAAAGGGAGCTGGCTGACATCATTTTTGAATACGGCGACGAGCGCTACTCGCGCCGTATCGCCCGCGCCATCCTCCAGGCCCGACGCGAAGACAGGCTGCATACGACAAGGGATCTGGAAAACGTCTGTTTTCACGCCGTGCCCAGACAGGCAAGGCATGGCGGCATTCATCCGGCCACGCGCACATTCCAGGCCCTGCGCATGTGGGTCAACAGCGAAATCGACCAGATCGAAATGGGTGTGCGCGCAGCCATGCAGCGCCTGCTTCCCGGCGGCCGGCTGGCGGTGATCTCCTTTCACTCCGGAGAAGACCGCCGCATCCGCGATCTGATCGAGGCCGAGGTGCGCCTCTGCACCTGCCCCCCCCAGATGCCGGTTTGCGTGTGCGGCAAAACGCCGACCATGAACTGGGTGCGCAAGAAACCATTACGTCCGGACGAGAATGAAATCTCCGCCAACCCGCGCAGTCGCTCGTCGCGTCTGCGCGTCGCGGAACGACTGCCTGCCGGCGGGGAGGATGGATCGTGATGCGCTGGCCGCTCACAACATGGCTGTTCGTTCCCCTGTTGCTGGGAGGTTTCGCGGCGGCACAGGTATGGCTGTCGCATGTTCGTTATGAACTCTCCCAGCAAACCCAGCGCCTGAATGCGGAAAAACAGGCGCTGGCGCTGGAAGTCAGCAAGCTGAATCTGGAGGTCGCAAGCCTGACCCGGCCGGAGCGGCTGCGTGAAATCGCCCAGCGACGCCTGCACATGGCCCCGCCGCGCCCCTTGCAGGTGGTACATCCATGAGTATCAACCACTCGTTCACAGGGCGGGGAGACACGCGTCAGCAAGTCTTCATCCGGCGGCGCATCGAAGCCGTCGCCGGCCTGCTGGCCCTTGGCATTGCGCTGCTGGCCATTCGCGCCGTCGACCTGCAATGGCTGCAGTCCCAGACATTGACCGACAAGGCGGAAAAGCAGCGTTATCGCCAGTATACCGCCGTCGCGCCGCGCGGCACGATTACCGACAGTCACGGTCGCATCCTGGCCGAAAGCATTGAGGTACCGTCGATTGCTGCCATGGCCGACGAGATTTCCCCGGACAGCATCGGCGAACTCGCCGCGGCCCTGCAAATGCCGGAAACATCCCTGCGCCGCAAGCTGCATGGTCGCAAGGGATTCGTCTGGCTGGCCAGACAGGTAACGCCTGCCATGGCCGATGCCGTGGCCAGACTGAACATCGACGGCGTGCGCCAGGAAACCGAATGGCGCCGCTATCACCCCTTGGGTCCCGAAACCGGCCATCTGCTCGGTTTTGTCGGCATTGACGGGCATGGACTGGAAGGCCTCGAACGGACGCTGGATGCCCGCCTGAGCGGCGAGCCGGGCATTCGCCAGGTGCGGCGCGATGCGCGGGGACACTCCCTGCCGGGCGGCATCTGGCTGCGCGACCCGGTGCCCGGCCAGGATATTCGTCTGACCATCGATGCGTCGATTCAGAGCATTGCCTATGCCGCACTGGCCGATGGCATCCGCAAGCAGCACGCCAAGGGCGGCTCCGTTGTCATCATGCGCCCCGACGGCGCTGTGCTGGCCATGGCCAGCTGGCCCGGCTACAATCCAAACAATTTCCGCGAATATCGCCCGTCGCAATGGCGCAACCGGGCCATTACCGACGTCTTTGAGCCCGGCTCGACGCTGAAGCCCTTCACGGTCGCCGCGGCACTAATGTCCGGGCGCTGGCAACCGGATTCGAAAATTTTCTGCGAAAACGGCGCCATGCAGGTGGCCGACCATGTCATCCATGACGATCATTCGGAAGGCTGGCTGGACATCGCCGGCCTGCTGGCCAAATCCAGCAATATCGGCGCCGCCAAGCTGGCGCTCGATATCGGCGTCGATCCGATGTATCGCATGCTGCACGACATCGGCTTCGGGCAACGAAGTCATATCGGCCTTAGCGGAGAATCCCCCGGCATCGTGCTACCGATGGAGCGCTGGGGGCCGGTGGAAACGGCCAACATCGCCTTCGGACAAGGTATCGCCGTCACGCCGTTGCAGCTTGCGACGGCATTTTCCGTTTTGGCAAACGGTGGTCTGCACGTGCAGCCGCGCCTGATCGAAACGCCGGACATCGGCGAAAAACAGTCATCCAGGCGCATCATGCCGAAAAGCGTAGCCCGCCATATCGTCAACATGCTCGAATATGCGACAAGCGCCGAGGGCACCGGCAGCAAGGCCGTGCCGGCCGGCTACCGGGTGGCCGGCAAGACGGGCACGGCCCAGAAGCCGGACAGGTACGGCAGCTACAACAGCGACAAGTTCACGGCCGTGTTTGCCGGCATCGCCCCGGCCGACAACCCGCAGCTGGTGATCGCCGTCGTCATCGACGAGCCGCAGAAAAGTATCTACGGTGGTCAGGTGGCGGCTCCGGTTTTCCGCAATATCGCCGCCAATGTGCTGCCCTATCTCGGCATCGCCGCCACAAGTGAACGCGAACAGCCGTGGCATACCATGCGCATCGCCGATAACGCAGACCCCGTACCAGGCCACAGCACCACGGGTCTGTCGCTGCGCGAAGTCCGGCGTCTGGCATCGCGCATGGGCCTGCATCTGAAGGTGCACGGCTCCGGCTGGGTTCGCCGTCAGCAACCGGCCTCGCTGAACGGCCTGGAAGCAGGCGATATGCTGGAGGTATGGCTCGATGACTGATCCGCATCTGCTGTTTCCCGAAACCGATGCCCGGCACTCGTTGTTCGATCTCAGCCGGGGGCTGGGCCAGCTGCAGCATGCCGGCCAAGGCGATGTCGAACTGTGCGGCATCTGCGACGACTCGCGCCAGATCCGCCCGGGCTACGCGTTTATCTGCATGCCGCGCAGCGAACGCAAGGCCGGGGAATATGCGCAGGCGGCCAAGAAGCAGGGCGCTGCCGCGGTGATCAGCGTCGGGCTGCCCCTGCATATCGAACTGCCCGTGCTGCAACTCGGCTCGATGCAGGAGCTGGGCGTGCTTCTGCGACGCTGGTTTGCAACCGAAAAAACACATACCAGGCTGACCGGCATCACCGGCACCGACGGCAAAACCAGCGTCACATGGATGTTGCGTGAAGCGCTGGCCAGACAGCTGAACATGCCGACCTGGAGTACAGGCACGCTGGGGCTGGTCATGGATGATCAGCGCATTCGCGATATCGGTAACACGACGCCGGCGCTGCTGAGCATGCACGCCATGCTGGCGGCGGCAGAAAGACAAAAGATTCAGCAGGTGGTCTGTGAAATATCGTCGCACGGCATCGCCCAGGAGCGGATCGCCGGCATCGACTTCGCCACGGCCGTCTGGACAAGCATGGGGCACGATCACCTCCAGGATCACGGCGGCTATGAGCGTTACCTGGCCACCAAGGCCGGCTTCGTACGGGCCTGCGCCGAGCGGGGCGGCAAGGTTATCGCCAACGCCGATCACGACGACATCTGCGCACGCGCGCCGGCGGGCAGCCGCTGGTACGGACGCGGCCTGAATCGTGACGGCATCGATCTGAAGTGGGAGCAGGAGCTGCCGGGCATGGTCCGGCTGGCATACCGGGGCAAGGAAGTGCTGATCGAGGATATCCCGCCGGGCGAGTTCCATGCCGAGAATGTCGCCTGTGTCGCCCTGATCCTGCTGACCTCGATGGACATCAATTTCGAGCGTTTGCCGGTCCTCCTGAACGGCGTCAGCGCGCCGCCGGGGCGCATGCAGGATCTCGCCGCCGGCCTGTGGCAGGTGTTCATCGATTATGCGCATACGCCCGAGGCGCTGGAACGCTGCCTGAAGGCCGCGCGCATGCTGACGCGCAAGCGACTGTTGCTGGTATTCGGCTGCGGCGGCGAACGGGATCGGGAAAAACGCCCCCAGATGGGCGAAACGGCATCCCGGCTTGCCGATGTCGTCTGGATCACATCGGACAATCCGCGCGGCGAACTGCCCGAAGTCATCGCCTCGGAAATCGAACACGGCATCTCCCGCCCTTACCAAGCGGAAATCCGCCTGCAACTGGACCGCGAGCAGGCCATTGCCGAGGCCATCGATGCGCTCAGGCCCGGCGACACGCTGGTCATTGCCGGCAAGGGGCACGAAGCCTATATGGAAATCTCCGGCACAAGGCTGGCCTGGAGCGACCGCGAGGTGGCTGAAAAATATCTGGCCCGCAAGGATCTGCGCGCATGCGCCTGAGCGGCATGGATATCCAGAAGGCCACCCGCGGCCACTGGCACGGCGCCGTGCCGGCCGCGGTGCATGGCATTGCAACCGACAGCCGCGCATTCACAAGCGGACAGGCTTTTCTGGCGCTCCGTGGCCCGCATTTCGACGGCCACCGCTTCGCCATCGATATTGCGGATCGGGCCTCGGCCCTGATCGGCGACCATGAGGGCATTCGCCTCTGGCAGAGGCTGGATGTCAGCCAGCTGGAAGTCGACGATACCCTGCAGGCCCTGGGCGATATCGCCCATGCCTGGCGCAACCGGCTGCGCAATACATCCGTGGTCGCCATCAGCGGCTCCTACGGCAAGACCAGTCTTCGCTCCCTCCTCGAGCATGGGCTGGCCAGGCTGGGCATGCGAATCGCAGCCACGCGGGCCAACCTGAACAACCTGATCGGCGTACCGCAAACGCTGCTGGCCGTGCCCGAAGAGGCCGAGGTGGCGATCATCGAATGCGGTATCAGCGAAACGGGTGAAATGGAGCGGCTGGCGCAAATCGTCGAACCGGACATCGCCGTGCTGACCGGCCTGAGCGACGCCCATGGCGAAGGGCTGGGCGGCATCGATGGCGTGGCGCGCGAAAAGGCGCACCTGTTCGGGCATCTGCGCCCCGGCGGCTGGTGCATGCTGGGCGAAGGGGTTGCGGGCATGCTGCACGACCGGCATATCCCGTTGCCGGACCCGACTTTCACGATGGACGAGGACGATGCCGTCGGCTGGCAACTGGATGGCAACCGCCTGCGACTGCATCACGGCAGGCAGTCGGCAACGATGGATCTGCCACTGCCCGCCCGCCACTGGGGGGCGAACATCGCTCTGGCCGCCACCATCATGCTGCGCCTGACCGGACAGCACCGCAGCCACGCTTCATTTCGGGACATGGTCGCCGCACTGGACGGCTGGCGCCCTGAAGCCGGCCGCATGCGCATGATCGCTGGCCGCAACGGCAGCCGGATACTCGATGACAGCTACAATGCCAACCCCGTATCGATGCAGGCCGCGATCGACACGCTGGCCGCGCTGCCCGGCCACAGGGTCGCCATCCTGGGTGACATGGCTGAACTGGGCGAAAGCTCGGCGACTGCCCATGCCGCGCTGAGGCTCGACGATATCGATGACATCTACCTGATCGGCCGGCAAATGTGCGCGCTGGCCGGGCGCTATCCCAGATCCCGCTGTTTCCCCGACACCGATGCGGCCTGCGCCTATTTCGACAGCTATCTGCCGCCCCGGGATGCAACCATCCTGATCAAGGCATCGCGCGGCATGGCCCTGGAACGCATCGTCGGGCTGCTTCAAACGCAGACCACGGAGGCCGGACATGCTCTATAACCTGCTGTATCCGCTGGCCGACCAGATCTCGTTTTTCAATCTGTTCCAGTATATCACCTTCCGCACCGTCTACGCGCTGATCACGTCGCTGCTGGTCTGCTGGCTGCTCGGGCCGGCCTTTATCCGCTGGCTGAAACGGCACCAGACGAAGGGACAGCCGATCCGCCGCGACGGACCGGAGTCGCATCTGCTCAAGCAGGGGACGCCGACCATGGGCGGCCTGCTGATCCTGATATCGCTGACGCTGGCCACGCTGCTGTGGGCCGATCTCGGCAACGGCTTTATCTGGCTGGCGCTGCTGGTCACGCTCGGCTACGGGCTGGTCGGCTGGTGGGATGACTACCTGAAACTGATCCGTCACGACCCGAAAGGCCTGTCCGGACGCTGGAAACTCCTGTTACAGCTGCTCTTCGGCGGCGCGGCCGCCGCCGGACTGATGATCCTGACCGAACCCATCGTCGACATTCCGTTCTTCAATATCCAGTGGGACATGGGCTGGTGGTATTTCCCCTTTGTCATCTTCGTCCTGATCGGCAGCTCCAACGCGGTCAATCTGACCGATGGACTGGACGGGCTGGCCGTGGCCCCGACATTCATGGTGGCAAGCGCGCTGGCCGTGGTCGTCTATCTGGCCGGACATGCGCATTTCTCGGCCTATCTGATGATTCCGCATGTCGCCGGCGCCGGCGAGCTGGCGGTATTCTGCGGCGCGATGATCGGTGCATGCCTCGGCTTTCTGTGGTTCAACACCTATCCGGCGCAGGTATTCATGGGCGATGTCGGCGCGCTGGCGCTGGGCGGCGCGCTGGGCTTTGTCGCCTGCGCGGTGCATCAGCAGCTCCTGCTCGCCATTGCCGGCGGACTGTTCGTGCTGGAGGCCGTATCGGTCATGGTGCAGGTCGCCAGCTTCAAGATGACCGGCAAACGCGTCTTCCGCATGGCTCCGATTCATCATCACTATGAACTCAAGGGCTGGGCAGAGCCCAAGGTCATCGTCCGCTTCTGGATCATCTCGCTGATCCTGGCGCTGATCGCCCTGTCCACGCTGAAGATCCGATGAATACGCTCGCCCGCACACGAAACGGCAAAACGGCCATCATCGGCATGGGCCGGACCGGCATCGCCGTGGCTGCGTTCCTGCGCGACCGCACCATGGCTTGTGAAGGATTCGATGAACATGCGGTCCATGTGCCGGACAGCCTCGATATCCCCGTCCACATCGGCAAACTCGACGCGGATATCCTGAAACAGTATGCCAGGGTGGTCGTCAGCCCCGGTCTGAACTGGCATCACCCCGTGCTGCGGGAACTGCGCGAGGCGGGCATTCCGGTCATCGGCGACCTGGACCTGTTCAACGAAGCATTTCAAGGCGAACTGATCGCCATCACCGGCACCAACGGCAAAACGACGACGGTCAGCCTGATCGGTACCCTGCTCGACATCCTGCCCAGCGGCATCGAGGTAGCGGGCAATATCGGCCGGCCGATGCTTGACCTGTTCGGAGATGGCGAATCCCCGGCGCGCGTGGTGCTGGAACTGTCCAGTTTCCAGCTTGAGCGGGCGCAGATCATCCACCCCCGCTGGGCCGCCCTGCTGAATGTGCAGCCGGACCATGCCGACATGCATGAAAACCCACAGGCCTACGAGGCCGCCAAATGCCGCCTGTTCGAGGCCCAGCAGGAAGGCGACACGGCCATGCTGCCGGCCGACGGGCGCTGGCATGCGCTGGCCGAACGGCTGGCAACACGCGGCGTGCGCGTCCATCGCTTTGGCCATGGCACGGCGGAAACCCTGTGCGCCGGCATACAGCCGCTTGAAAACGGCCACTGGCAGATTTTCTGGCGCCATGGCGATCAGGTGGAATACATCCCGGCAACGGAACTGCCGGCTCGCGGCATGCATCAGCACATGAATCTGACCGTTGCGGCCCAGGCAGCGGCAGATTTCGGTGTGTCTCCGTCTGTCATCCGCCTGTGCCTGACATCGTTTAACGGCCTCAGCCACCGGCTGCAATCACTGGGGGTCGTCGCCCGGCGCGAATGGTTCGACGACTCCAAGGCCACCAACCCGGATGCAGCCATGGCCGCTCTTGATGCCTTTGACCAGGTGATCTGGATATGCGGCGGCCTGACCAAGGGGGCCGACCTGACGCCGCTGAAGGATATCGTGGCAGCCCATGTCGCCCATGCCCTGATCATCGGCAAGGACAGCAAGCCCTTCGCCGAGCTGTGCCAGCAGGCCGGCGTGCCGACCACCATCGCCGGCAATATCGAACAGGCCGTGCGTCAGGCCGCGCATGCCCAGCCCGGATTGCCGGTGCTGCTCTCGCCGGCGGCCGCCAGCCAGGACCAGTTCCGCGATTATGCCGAGCGCGGCAAGGCCTTCGCCCATGCCATCAGGACGCTGGAGAAAGCCGCATGAGCGCCGTCGGCATGCATAGCCGCGACAAACATCTGGCCGCGCCCGATCCGCTGCTGACCGGCTGCGTCGTGGCCCTGATCGCCTTCAGCGTGCTGATGATCTACAGCGCCAGCCTTAGCGTGGCCGAAGTCCGCTATCACGATCCGCTGCGCATCATCCGGCACTGGCTGATGTATATTCCCGCCGGCCTGCTGGTCATGTGGTGGTTTTCCCGGATTGACGCGGCATGGTGGCGCGCCATCGCGCTGCCGCTACTGGCCGTGGCCCTGCTGCTGATGACCGCGGTACTGATTCCGGGACTGGGAATGGAAATCAACGGCGCCCGGCGCTGGTTCTCGCTGGCCGGCATGACACTACAGCCGGTCGAGTTCCTCAAGCCCGCCGTGATCATTTATATGGCCTATTATCTGGCCACCTTCCCCGATCGGCTGCGCAGATTCTCGACGGGGCTGGCGCCGATGCTGATGGTACTGGTTATCACGCTGCTGTTGCTGCTGCTGCAGCCGGACTTCGGCAGCGCCGCATTGCTGACCGCAACATGCTTCTGTCTGTGGTTCGTCGGCGGCGTACCGATGCGACACCTGATCGGCGTGCTGGCCACCCTGCTGCCCGTGGCCGCCATTGCCATGGTCGCCGAGCCGTACCGCATGCAGCGCCTGATCAGCTTCCTTGATCCGTGGAGCGATCCGTACGGCAGCGGCTACCAGCTGGTCCAGTCGATGATCGCCTTCGGCAGCGGTGGCCTGTTCGGCACCGGCATCGGCCAGGGCGTTCAGAAGCTGTTCTATCTGCCGGAGGTGTTCACCGATTTCATCTCCGCCAGCATCGCCGAAGAACTGGGCCTGATCGGCACGCTGGGCCTGATCGCGGTCTTTGCCCTGTTGCTCGGTCGGGGCCTGTGGCTCGCCATGCGCCATGAGGACATGTTCCCCCGTCTTCTGATTCTCGGCTGCACCCTGCTGATCGGTTTTGCCTTCATCATCAACCTCGGCGCGGCCATGGGTATCCTGCCGACCAAGGGCATGCCGATGCCCTTCGTATCCTACGGCGGCAGCGCGCTGATCGGCGAATGCATACTGATCGGCCTGATCCTGTCCGTTCAGCGCCGCAGTGCCGGAAACCAGCGTCACGGAGCCGCATCATGAGCCGCATGCCAAAACTGTGCATCGCCGGCGGCGGCACCGGCGGCCATGTCATGCCCGCACTGGCTCTGGCCGATGCCGCCCGCCGGCAATGGCCGGCCCTGCAGGTCAGCTTCATCGGCGCCAAACGCGGACTGGAGGCACAACTGCTCCCGCAGCGCGGCGAAGAGGTTCTGCTTCTGCACATGCATGGCATCAAGGGCGCCGCCCTGATGCAAAAGGCGAGGGTACTGACATGGGAGC
>JAJRVH010000074.1 GCA_021545625.1 Zetaproteobacteria bacterium | reverse complement strand
AGCGAACTTGCGGCCGGTGCCGACCTGCGCGCCGCCATCGAAGACAGCCTGACCCTCGAGCCGGGCAAGACAGCTCTGATTCCGACCGGTCTGGCCATGGCATTGCCGGACGGCTACGAGGCGCAGGTCCGGCCGCGTTCCGGACTGGCGCTGAAACACGGCATCACCGTGCTCAACAGCCCCGGCACCATCGACGCGGACTACCGCGGCGAGGTCGGCGTGATCCTGATCAACCTCGGCGACATGCCGTTCGTGATCCGGCGCGGCGACCGCATCGCGCAGATGATCATCGCGCCCTTCGTCCAGGCCCGCTTCGAGGAGGCCGAAAGCCTGTCGGACACCGAACGCGGTAGCGGCGGCTTCGGAAGCTCCGGCAAACGGTAAACCGCATGCTCGATTTCCTGCAATCCCGGCGCATGCGCCTGCTGTGGACGGCCCTGATCCATATCGGCGCTGCGGCCCGTCCGGTGTCCGGCAAGGAGCTGTCCGGCAAGCTGGACTGCTCGCGCCGCTATCTGGAATCGGATCTGCAGCGGCTGGCCCAGCACGGCCTGCTGGAATCGCGGCGCGGCGCGCACGGCGGCTATTCGCTGGCCCGAAGCCCCTACCGCATCAATCTCCTCGACGTGCTGAATGCACTGCAGGACGGACAGGATCACGAACATCCGACATCCTCCTGTCCACTTCAGCAACGCATCGTTCTGCCGCAGCTGAAGCAGGCCGGGGACATGCTGGCGGCATCGCTGGCCGATATCCGCCTCGCCGATGCGCTGGTGCGGGCCGCCGATGCGGGTCTCGTACCGGCAAGCGGACGCACCGCCGACTTCAGCATCTGATGCCGGCCGCCTCGCTGCTATACCGGAGCGCACTGCTACGCAGCCGCGAACAGGCCATCGATCGCATCGGCATCGTCCACGCACAACCCGATGCCGGACTCTCCCTGCTGGCCTCCGAAGCCGAACTGCAGCTGTGGCAGCATCAGCGCGAACAGGCCGTCGCCCTGCAGGCCATGGGCATGCGCGTCGCGCCATCGTTGTCCGGCCGCTTCGACCTGATCCTGATCCTGCCCTCGAAGAACCGGCAGCAAACGCTGGGCTGGGTCGCCGATGCGCTACCCCTCTTGAACGAAGGCGGGGAAATCATGCTCTGCGCCGAAAACCGGCACGGCGCCCGCGGCCTGGAATCACAGTTGCGGCAAATCAGCGACCGACTGAGCGGCTTCAGCAAGACCAAATGCCGATGCATGAGGCTGCCGGCCGATGCGATCGATAATCCGGACATGCTCCGGCAATGGCGGCATCGGGCACGCATGCGACGGGTGCCCGAAACGGGCCTGTTTTCAATGCCGGGACTGTTCAGCTGGGAAAGCCTGGACGCAGGCTCGGCGCTGCTGCTGGAGCACCTGCCCGAAAACCCTACCGGCACCGGCATGGACCTGTGCTGCGGCAACGGCCTGCTGGCCAGAGCCGTTGCGCAACGAAACGATAACATCGCGCATCTGCATCTGGTCGATCACGACCGGCTGGCGCTCGATTGCGCCGTAAAAAACCTGGCCGGCTGCACCGTCGCCACAACCTGTCACTGGCTGGATGCCGCCAGCGAGCAGTTGCCGGAACGGCTGGACTGGATTGTCTGCAATCCGCCGTTTCACCGGCAGCAACATCGGGATATCGAGCTGGGCAGACGCATCCTCGAACAGGCCTGCCGCTCGCTGCGCAGCGGCGGCCGAATCCGCATCGTCGCCAACCGCAAACTACCGTACGAAGCGCTGCTGCAGGAACACCTGCAAAGCCTGAACATTGTCACGCAGCGGCAGGGGTATAAAATCATCCACGGGGTACGCTGATGAGCAAGCAATGCAAACCGGAGCGGCTGGACCGGCTGCTCTCGCGCCTGGGCTACGGTTCGCGCCGAGATGTCAGAATATGGATCCGGGAAGGCCGGATCGAGGCGGGCGGCGATGCGGCCGTCTCGCCCGCCCAGAAGGTGCTGGCCGATGCGGTACGCCTTGAAGGCGAACGCCTCGACCATCCGCACGGCCTGACGCTGATCTATCACAAGCCGGTCGGCGCAGTCTGCTCGCACAGGGAACGGGGACGGCTGATCTATGAGGATTTCCCGGAACGCTGGGCGGAGCGGAAGCCACCGCTCTCCAGCGTCGGCCGGCTGGACAAGGACACCTCCGGGCTGCTGATCCTGACCGACGACGGGGGGCTGAACCATGACCTGACCAGCCCCAAGCGCCATATTTCAAAAACCTATGAGGTCAGCCTGGCCGGAGATATCGACCCCTCCGCGATCGACACCTTTGCAAGCGGCAGGCTGATGCTCGAGGACGATGAACGCCCCTGCCGGCCGGCCGAACTGGAGATCCTGGATGCCCGCCATGTCCGGCTGACGCTGCGCGAGGGGCGCTATCATCAGGTGCGGCGCATGTTTGCCGCCATCGGCAACCACGTCGAGGCGTTGCACCGCAGCCAAATCGGCAGGCTGTCGCTGCGGGAAACCGGCCTGGTGCCGGGCGCATACCGCAGCATCGAACCGGACCTGCTGATGGACGCGATT
>JAJRVH010000073.1 GCA_021545625.1 Zetaproteobacteria bacterium | reverse complement strand
CTGTTTGGCAGGGCCCAATAAGCGGCGGGCAACGCAGGCACGCGCCATTCGGGGCGCAGCCCATTCGGGAAGGCGCCGGCCTTTGCGCGTTACGGCGTTATTCCTCGCGGATGTGCAACCAGCACATTCCGCTCGAAATGCCTTGCAGCGCATCAAATCCGGTGCCTTCGACAAGCGTGACCGTAGTGTAAACAGGCCCTAGTCCCGGGCGAGGAGGTCGAGCACTGTCTCCAGTCCTCCTTCATGAATGGCGGCGGGAGCTTCCGCCTGTACCTTCGGCTTGGCATGAAAGGCGATGCCGAGCCCGGCGGCACGGATCATTGGCAGGTCGTTGGCACCGTCGCCGACAGCGACGGTCTGTTGCATTGGAATGCCGTGAATGGCCGCCTGTTCGATCAGGCAGCGACGCTTGGCTTCGGCATCGACGATATCGCCGAGGATC
Organism: Zetaproteobacteria bacterium; assembly: GCA_021545625.1. Taxonomy (GTDB): domain Bacteria; phylum Pseudomonadota; class Zetaproteobacteria; order Mariprofundales; family Mariprofundaceae; genus JAJRVH01. The sequence continues at coordinate 7,603 of JAJRVH010000073.1, read as the reverse complement.
TGGCCGGTTATGTTCCCGTTGACGATTTCCAGAACATTGGAGCGGGCGAAGTCCAGGCCCAGGCGTGTCCGGAGCCTGTCGGTGAAATAGGTAAAGCCGCCCGACACAAGGCCGATCTTCCAGTCATGCGATTTCAGTGTCCGGATCAGGGTTTCGGCCCCCGGCGTCAGCTCGATACGTTCGCGGTAAACCTGTTCGAGCACATCCGCGTCCAGCCCCGAGAGAAGCTGCACGCGTTCGGTCAGCGAGGCGGCGAAATCCAGCTCGCCGCGCATGGCGCGCTCGGTGATGGCGGAGATCTGTTCCCGGATGCCGAGAAAATCGGCGATTTCGTCGATGCATTCGCAGCGGATCAGGGTCGAGTCCATGTCCATGAACAGCAGCCCCGGACGGGCAAGGGTAGGCAGAGAAGGTTTGGTCATGATGCGGCATCCTTGATAAGCTCGTCGAGAAAGGCAATGCAGTTATCGATCCGCACCCGGCCATCGCCTGTGGCGATCAGGGTCAGATGGCCGTCCGGCGTCAGGCGGAAGCGGTTGGGCTCCTGCTGAACGCGCATCAGCAGGCCGGCCGGGTCGATAGGCGAGTCGACCGTGAAATGCAGATGCAGGCCGTGGCTGCTGCTGCGTATGGCGGCAAGCCGCAATTCCCTGGCACGCCAGCGCACGCGGGCCACTTCCAGACAGTTGCGGGCCTCGTCCGGCATGCGGCCGAAACGGTCGGTCATTTCCTCGAACAGCAGCGATAGCTGCGCATCGTCGCCGGCGCGGGCAATGCGCCGGTACAGGTTCAGGCGTTCGCCGGGTTGCGGTACATAGTCCGGCGGCAGGATGGCGTTGATGCTCAGGTGGATATCCAGCGGCTGGTCGGCCCTGACCGGCTCGCCGCGCGCTTCTGCGACCGCTTCGGCCAGCATTTCCATATACATGTCCAGGCCGATATCCTCGATCCTGCCGCTCTGTTCGGCGCCGAGCAGATTGCCTGCCCCCCGGATTTCCATGTCCTGGCGGGCCAGCAGGAAACCGGCGCCGAGTTCGGTATGTTCGGCGATGGCCTGCAGCCGTTCGCGTGCCACCGGTGTCATGGCGCGCGGATCGGGAGTGAAAAGGTAGGCATAGGCCTGCCGGTGGCTGCGCCCGACGCGACCGCGGATCTGATGCAGTTGTGAAAGTCCGAGCAGATCGGCGCGTTCGACGATCAGCGTATTGGCATTGGGAACATCGAGCCCGGATTCGACAATGGTCGTACAGACCAGGATATGCAGCCTTCCTTCATAGAAGGCCAGCATCTGCCGGTCCAGCTCCGCCGGCGTCATCTGGCCGTGGGCAATGCCGATCTCCGCCTCCGGAATATCCTCGCGCAGTCGCGCGGCGATGCGCTCGATGCTTTTGACATGGTTGTGCAGATAGTAGACCTGCCCGCCACGGTAGAGTTCGCGGCGGATCGCTTCGTTGGCGAGATGTACGTCGAAGCTTGTCACCATGGTGCGGATCGCCTCGCGTTCGGCCGGCGGCGTGCTGATGATCGATACTGAGCGCAGGCCGGACAGGGTCTGGTGCAGCGTGCGCGGAATCGGCGTGGCCGTCAGCGTCAGCAGGTCGACGCTGGCATGCAACGCCTTGAGCTTTTGCTTGTGCTTGACGCCGAAGCGTTGTTCCTCATCGACGATGACCAGCCCGAGATCGGCGAAGCGGAAGGCATCGGACAGCAGACGGTGGGTGCCGACGATGATGCGGATGTTTCCGGCGGCGAGTTCCCGGGCGATGCGGTCGCTTTCCTTTTTGCCCTGTAGCCGGGAGATCATCTCGACCTTCAGTCCGCTGCCGGCGAAGCGCTCGCGGAAACTGTTGAAATGCTGGTTGGCCAGCACCGTGGTCGGCGCCAGAACCGCGACCTGGCGGCCGGAGGCCGCGACGACAAAGGCGCCGCGCATGGCCACCTCGGTTTTCCCGAAGCCGACGTCGCCGCAGATGACGCGATCCATCGGCTGTGGCCGGGACAGATCGCCCAGCACCGCATCGATGGCCTCGGCCTGATCGTCGGTTTCCTCGAACGGGAAGCGGGCCACGAATTCCTCGTAGGCCTCCTGAAGTTCCCCTTCCAGTATGCACGGAGGGCGCTGGCTGCGGCTGCGCCTGGCATCGACCTCGATCAGTTCGTGGGCCATGGCCAGCAGGTCGCGCCTGACCCGTTCGCGGGTCCGTTTCCATTTCTCCGAGCCGAGTCTGTTCAGCGTCGGCGTATCCTCTCCGGTATAGCGGTGCAGCCTGGCCAGATCCTCGACGGGCACATAGACGCAGGCCTGATCCGCATATTCGATTTTCAGGAAGTCGGCCAGTTCCTGTTCGTCGGCCTGGCCCATCGTTTCCAGGCCCTGATAGCGGCCGATGCCGTGATCCTCGTGTACGACCGGATCTCCCGGCGTCAGTTCGCTGAGGCTGGTGAATACATCGGCGCGCAGAATCGTGCTGCCGCGTCCCCGTTTGCGCGGCAGGCGCTGGCCCAGCAGTTCGCGACCGGTCAGCAGCAGCCATCGGCGTTCGGGAATCGCAAAGCCGCTGTCCAGATAGCCGATCATGCTGCAGAGGCCTGTATCGCCGACCTGTCCGGGGCTGTCGATCAGCGCTACGCGGTCGGCGTCAGCCCCCATGGCCTCGATCATGCGTTCCTGCTGTCCGCGTCCGTGCGCGACGAGCATGATGCGCCAGCCATTGTCGAGGCGCTGCTGAAGGGTTTCGCGCAGCGCATGCAGCGGCCGGCCGTGGTCGGCGAAATCAGTGATCGAGGGCGCCCTTTCCGTGACACATGGTTTGGCGGGCAGCGATGCCCGGACGGGCGTTTCGATCGCGTACAGCTCCTGCGGACTGATGCTGGGTTCGGAGGCGGCGCGCACCATCTCGAACTGGCCGCGCACCTGTTCGGCGAAGCGCTGTCGCTGTTCGTTGATGTCGGCTTCGGCAAGGATATGGGCGCCTTCGGGCAGGTAATCCTGCAGCCGGGCGGTGGCGGGGTAGGCCAGCGGCAGCAGCGCCTCGATGCCCGGGTGTGGTCGTCCGGCCCGGGCCGCGGTCAGCATCGGATGATTGCGCAATTGCGGAAAGCGGGTCCGAAAGGCGGCCACAAAGGTATCCCTGCCCCGGGAATCGAGAATGACTTCGCGTACCGGCACGGAGACAAACGATGCGAGCGCTTCGCCCGAACGCTGGGTTTCGGGATCGAAGCGGCGGATCGATTCGATCTCGTCGCCGAACAGATCGATGCGCAGCGGCGTGTCCTCGGTGGCCGGCCAGATATCGAACAGGCCGCCGCGGGCGGCGAATTCGCCGGGCGCCAGCACGCGTTCGGCGGCGATCATGCCGGCCTCGCTGAGCCTTGTTTTCAGGGCCGCGATATCCAGCGGCATCCCCGTTTCCAGTTGCCAGACATGCGCGGCAACGCTTTGCGGCGGCGCGATGCGCTGCAGCCACGCGGGCAGGGCGGTCAGCAACAGGCCGCTGGCGCCGGGCGTGCTGAGCAGGCGCCCCAGCGTTGCGAAACGCTGGCCGACGATGCCGTGATGAGGCGATACGCGGTCATAGGGCAGGACTTCCCAGGCGGGAAAGCGCCACAGCAGTTCCGGCGTTTGCCGCAGGAAGAAGGCGAGCTCCTCCTCCAGCTGGCGGTAACTGCGCAGATCCGGGCATATCCATACGCTCAGGCCGTCGGAGGCGCGGGCATGTTCGGCCAGGCGCCAGGCAAGACCGGTCATCGGGGAGATGGAGTTCTGATCGGGCGTATGCATCGGCGCAGCATGCTGCCGAATCCGTGAGCCCACATCCATGTCGGAGATGTCTTTACTGCACGGACTCCAGCAGCCCCTTCAGGTCGGCCTGGTCAAGCTTGAATCGGAAACGCAGGAATAGTCCCTGGCGGGTGAATTCGCTGGCCAGAAAGTCCTGATCGTAGAAGCCGATGAAATTGTAGCCGACGCTGACCCACAGGTTGTCGGTCATGCGGTGGCCGATGCCGATGCCGGCCGCCGGTTTGTACTGGCCCGAATGCCAGGTGTGCAGCATGCCGCCCTGCAGGGAGATGTCCCATGCTTCGTTGAGATCGTAAATGGTTTGCAGCCCGATGACATCGGTGAAGCCGCTCAGCGGCAGACCGTTGATGTTCTCCCTGGACCATTTGGCGCCGTAGCTGATGCCCAGTTGCAGTGACGGCGATGTCTGCCAGTTGGCAGCCAGATTGTTGATATAGCGCCAGCTGGTCAGGCTGCTGGCCGGATCGGTGTTTTTGTCATAGGCGAATTCCAGACGGTCCAGCATCATCAGCCCGTCATAGTCCGGACGCCAGGCCAGCGCCAGCGACGAACTGCCCTGGATGGCCCGGATGCCCGACGTTTGCCGGCTGGCGTTCCACTGCAGGTTGAAGGCGCTGTGCATCCAGTTGAACACCTCGCCCTGCACATCGGTGACGAGATTCCATTTTCTCTCGATGCTGCCGGTCCGGTATTCGACCCGGCTGCTCCAGACCCATTCTTCCGGGCGATAGGTCATGCCCAGCGAATAGGCGGAGAAATCGTTGTCACTGCCGTTGCCCGTCGTGCCCGACGCAAGCGGCGCATTCAGATTCAGCGGCGTTGCGCCCGGGTGCCGGATGGTCTGGGTGCGGTCGAAGCCTGCCTGGAAGCTCAGCGTATCGCTGGCCTGCCATTGTTGTTGCAGGCCGAAGTTGGCAAAGCTGCGCGGCCCGGACTCCCCGAACTGTTGTTCGTAGCTGGTCGAAAGCTGGGCGCCGTTCCACGGCTGGCTGCGCACGCCGAAACGCGTGGTCTCGGTGTTCTGCTGGGCGCCCTGCGTCCATTCATGCGTGGCCGACAGGGTGGTGTCGTTGCTGATCTGATAATCCGCGCCGATGCTTGTACGGGTCGGGAAATCGACGCTGTTGCCTCCCTTGCCGAGGTTTTGCTCGCGGTCGATACGCACCGACAGACGCTCGGTCAGCTTGTCGGTGATGCCGGCGGTCAGCTGTTTCGACGATGTTTGCGTGCCGGCGCCGTCGGTATCGCTGACGTAACGGCCGCCGGCGCGCAGCGAGATGCGCTCCATCTGATAGGTGGCCTGTAGCTGCCCGAGATCGCGCGTGCTGCCGGTATTCAGCCCCTGCTGCCGGTAAGCCTCGCTTTGCAGGCTCAGTTTGTCGCTCAGGCGGGTGTCGGCCGTGACGCCGAATTTGCGGGTGGCGTCTTCGCTGCCGAGCGTCTGGCCGAGGCCGAAGCCTGCATCCAGCTGTCGGATGTATGCCTGGGCCTGCACACGTTCGCCACTGTGCAGGATCTAGGCCTTCCATGCATTGGCCTTGCCGCTGGCCTGCGTGTCGCTACGGGCGAATTCGGCCTGCGCCCGGGTTTGTCCGCTGATATCATAGCTGGCGTCCAGCCCGGCCAGAGTGTCGTCCTTGCCGAGTTGCCCCTGCTGCACATAGCTGGCGCCAAGCTCGGCATTCCCGACGGGCTTGACGCTTGCCCGGCCGCCGAAGGTGGTGAGCTGGTCCTGCTGATCGTCCGCTTCGTATTCAACCCGGATATAGATCGGATTGAGACTGGCGTCCTTGCTCAGCACCGGCTGTTTGAAGAACAGGGTGCCGGCCAGGTAGTCGATATCGTAATCGACATGGGGCGTCAGTTGTTGCGAGTCCAGGATCACCTCGCTGCGGAAACGGTCGCGCGTTTCGATAAACACCTTTTCGGAATTGGCGATGATATTCCTGCGCGACAGCCGATACAGGCCGCTGGTGCCGTCACCGCGCAGTTCATCCTGAACCAGCGTCTGGCTGGTGCGGCTGGCGAAGGCCGTATAGCCGAACATCTCGCCGCGATACTCGGACTTCAGACCGTTCATCGTGCGCGAATAGCGCGACAGCTCGGTGACGGTCAGGCCGGTGCTGTAATCGCCGAACAGGGCATAGAAGGCATTGCGCTCCAGTTTCAGATACAGCTTGGACTGGCTGGCCGCGTCGTATTGCTGCTCGGTCGCATCGCCGTACAGCGTATAGTACTTGTTCGGGTCGATGACCTGTTGGATGCTTTGTCCGACTTCGCCGCGGGTCTTGGCCGAATCATAGGCGGCGGTCAGCAGGAAATCGCCCCGGATGCGTCCCTTGGCATAAAAGGCCAGGCGGCCGTCGCGATAGTATCGATCCTTTTCCGATTGCTTCGTGATGGGCTGGATGGCGCCGGCAAGCCGGTTGTAGCCCAGCGTTCCGTCGCCGAGGCCGACCAGAATCCAGTCGCGCGTGGCAGGTCTGATCCAGGCCCGGACTTCCTGGCGGGTATTGGCAAAGCGGAAGCTGAGTTTCACTTCACCTGCCTGTGTGGTCGGCTTGAGCGGTATGTAGGCGATGCCGTTTTCCGAGACGGTATACTTCGGCCTGAAGTTCCTTATCGCCCGCGGGCTGAGCGGTTCATTGGCGGCATGGTAGGGCGCGCCGATTTCCACGTCACCACTGATGCCGCTGCGGGCCGGCTGGCCGCTTTTATCGGTCAGACGTACGGCTATGACCGGTTTGCTGATACCGTCAGCCACGGCCTTGCTTTGTCCGCGTACCCATTCGGCGTGCACCGGAGGTGAAGCGTAATGAACGCTGCGGCGGAGCGTTTCGACCACGCTTCCGCTACGGCTGGCGATGACGGCGACCAGTTCGTTGTTGCCTTCGCGCAAATGAACATTGCGCCAGTGGCTGATGGCAGCATCTCCCCTGGCATTGCGTTTGGCTCCCTCGAACATCAGCGGACTGACCGGCTTGCCGTTCACGCGCAGCGATACCTTCTGGTCCGGAAGATGCTGGATCAGCACATGGGTGGCCGGGATGGCCGGCAGATCCCGTTTGCCGGGGAACAGCCAGGCGATGTCCGGGCGCGCTCCGGCCAGCCAGGCCTTGATGTCGGATGGTGCCGGACGCGTGTCGGCCGTATCGGTGGTGTCGGCTTGTTTCTTTTTGTCCCAGCTGTCCTCGGCCCTGCCCTTCGCGGTGGCCGAGGTCGTTCTGATCGAGGTGTTCAGGATGCGATGCACCTTGTTGGCATAAACCTTCAGCTCGGTTCTCCGGTTCCTGGCCCGCCCTGCTGCGCTGCGGTTGCTGGCGACGGGTTGTTTCGCACCCATGCCGCGCGCGGATACCTGATCCGTCTTCAGATGCAGCCGCTTCTGAAGGTAGTCGGCCACGGTCCGGGCGCGCGCCTCGGAGAGTTCCTGATTGTTCCGGAAACGTTTGCGGTGGTCCTTGCGAATGCGACGGCTGTCGGTATGGCCGATCAGTTCGATGCGGGTAATTTCAAGGTCCTCCAGCTCGCGGGTCAGTTTTTCCAGTTCGCTGATGCCGTCGGGTGTCAGCTCCGCCTTGCGCGTATCGAAATTCAGATGCAGCTCGAATGCCCTGGCCAGACGGTCTTCCCTGACGACATCGTGCAGCATATTGCTGGCCATGCTGGTGCGTCCGTTCGGAGAGCCGGGCGAGGTAAAGCGGACGTAGGCGATGGACTTCTTGTCGCCGGAGTCACCGCCGCCTTCCAGTGCGAAACGGATGACATGTTCGGGCTGTTTCGGATCCAGATCCCATGTGT
>JAJRVH010000072.1 GCA_021545625.1 Zetaproteobacteria bacterium | reverse complement strand
GGTTCGGATCAGGATGTTCATGTCCGCCGCGCCATTCCATGCCACATAACCGATGCCGCCGGTATAGGGGCCGCGCGGCCGCCGTTCGAGTTCGTGAATAATCTCCATGCAGCGAATCTTCGGACAGCCGGTGATCGTGCCGCCCGGAAACATGGCACGGAACACATCGACGAAATCCATGCCGTTGGCCAGTTCGCCGCGAACGTTCGAGACAATATGCTGCACCGTCGCATAACGCTCGATGACCATGCGCTCATCCACCTCGACCGTGCCGGCGCGACAGACGCGACCGAGGTCGTTGCGCTCCAGGTCCACCAGCATGATATGTTCGGCGCGCTCCTTTTCCGATAACAGCAGCTCGGCGCCCAACGCCTCATCCGCGCCCCCCTGCCCGCGCCGCCGCGTACCGGCAATCGGCCGGGTATCGACCGTGCCCTCCGGCGTGATGCGGAACAGCCGCTCGGGCGACGCGGACAGGATATGCATGGCTCCCCGCTCCGATGCGATACGGGCCATGCAGGAGAACGGCGCCGGATTCACATGCCGCAGCCGTTTGTACAATGCCGGCAGCTGTGCCCCGGCAAACGGCATCTTCCAGAAGCGCGCGATATTGGCCTGAAAGACATCGCCGGCCGCGATATACTCCCGAACCCTTGAAATATTTTTTTTATATGTTTCTCCATCGGTTACAACCATATCCTGAAGTGATACATTGATATCCCGACCGCAATGTTCACGGCTGCCTTCGCGCATTTCCAGCACCCGAAGCGCCTGCCGGAGATGCGCTTCGGATGCAGCTGCCACATGCACCCGCTCATCGTCAAAGCACAACGACCAGGCCGGAAAGAATGCCTGGCAAACCGTGGCCGGAGGCTGTTCCGTCGGCTCGGGCAGATGTTCAATCAGACAGGCCGTCTCGTAGGATGCGTACAACAGGCAGCGGATGGCCGGCGAGTCCCGGCGACCGGCAAGCCGGCGCCTGAGTTCGCTGAAATAGCCGCGATCATGGTGGGCAAGTTCGCTTAGTGAATGCCGGCTTCCCTCGGAGGAGACCAGAAACTGCCGACCGGCTCCGGACGGATCCTCAAGAATGGCCGCGAAACGATCCGGGCATGCAGAAAAAAGGCCGTAAGCACTTGGCTTACGGCCCTGAATCGATATGGAGCGAAACAACACCCCGTCTTTTCCTGTCGGGGTAGGCGTCAGTCGAACTTGCGCACGACCAGCGATGCATTGGTGCCGCCGAAACCGAAGGAGTTCGAAACGGCCACCTTCAGATCGACCTCGCGCGCCGTATGCGGCACGTAATCCAGATCGCACTCGGGATCCTGATTGTCGAGATTGATCGTCGGCGGAACCACACCGTGATGCACGGCCAGCACCGTAAAGCCGGCCTCGATGCCGCCGGCCGCTCCGAGCAGATGGCCGGTCATCGACTTGGTCGACGAAACCATCAGCCCCTCCCTGGCATGTGCGCTGAATACGGACTTGATGCCCTGGGTTTCGCAGATATCGCCCTGCGGCGTCGATGTTCCATGCGCGTTGACGTAGTCGACTTCATCGGGATGGATGCCTGCAGAATCCAGCGCCGCCTTCATGCAGCGCGCCCCCCCCTCGCCTTCCGGAGCCGGCGCGGTCATGTGATAGGCATCGCCCGACATGCCGTAACCGGCGACTTCGGCAAGGATGGTGGCACCGCGGGCCCTGGCCGAATCCAGCGATTCGAGCACCAGCACGCCTGCGCCCTCGCCCATGACAAAACCGTCGCGATCCACATCCCACGGGCGCGAAGCCCTTTCCGGCTCGTCGTTGCGGGTCGACAGCGCCTTGGACGCACTGAAGCCGCCAATGCCAAGCTCGCAAACACAGGATTCGCAACCGCCGGCAATCATCGCGTCGGCATCGCCCCTGGCAATGATATCGAAGGCATCGCCGATGGCATGGGTGCCGGTCGCACAGGCCGTCACAGTAGCCGAATTCGGCCCCTTGGCACCGGTGCGCATCGATACCCAGCCCGATGCCATATTGATAATGGTCTGCGGAATAAAGAACGGCGAGATCTTGCGTCGTCCCGCCTGTTCATAGGCCCGCATCGTCTTTTCGATCATCGGCAGACCACCGATGCCCGAGCCTATGATGACACCGACGCGTTCGGCATTCGCCTCGTTGATTTCCAGTCCGGAGTGTTTCAGGGCCAGGTCGGCGGCCGCAACGCCGTAATGGATAAAGGTATCCATCTTGCGCGCATCCTTGCGGTTGAGGAAATCCTCGACATTGAAGTCGGGAACCTCACCGGCAATCGTGCAGGGCATGTCGGTCCCCTCCGCATCGAAGCGGGTGATTCGCCGGATACCGGACTTGCCGGCTACCAGATTGTCCCAGGTTTTCTCCGTACCGGTGCCAAGCGGGGTGATCAGCCCCACCCCGGTGACAACAACGCGTCTGCCCATGAAGCTTATTCGGCCTTGGCGGCGACGTAATCGATGGCGTTCTGAACGCTCTGGATCTTTTCGGCGTCCTCATCAGGAATTTCAACGCCGAACTCTTCCTCGAAGGCCATGACCAGCTCGACGGTATCCAGCGAATCGGCGCCCAGGTCATCAACAAAGGATGAATCCGGATTGATTTCCCCCTCGTCAACGTTCAGCTGATCGGCAACGATCTTGATGATTTTAGCTTCGATTTCTGCAGACATAAGTCCTCCCGAAATATGAATTGAAAAAGTGGTGCGGCTTCTATCATAGTGTACCGACCCGCACAAGCCTGAACACTCCCCATTCCCTGATATCAGAAAACGGAAAAACTATACTCATCCCGTCCGGCGAGGCCAGCGATTCCTGACCCTGCCTGCGTCTCGGGCACCGGCTACATATACATGCCGCCATTCACATGCAGTACCTGTCCGGTAATGTAGCCGCCCCCGTCACCAGCCAGAAACACGACTGCGGCCGCGACATCCTCGGGCTGTCCCAGGCGGCCGAGCGGGATCTGTTCGGCCAGCGCCCGGTTCGCATCCTCGCCGAGTTCGGCGGTCATGTCCGTGGCGATGAAGCCCGGCGCGATGGCGTTGACGGTGATGCCGCGCGAACCAATTTCGCGGGCCAGCGAACGGGTCATTGCATCGATGCCGCCCTTGGAGGCGCAGTAGTTCAGCTGCCCGGGATTGCCCATCGACGCGACAACCGAGGAAATATTGATAATGCGCCCACCGCGGGCCTTCATCATCGGCCGAAGCGCCGCCTGCATGGCGTGGAAGACCGACGACAGGTTCGTATCAATGACCTGTTGCCATTCCTCAGGCTTCATGCGCATCGAGATATTGTCGCGCGTAATGCCGGCATTGTTCACCAGCACGTCCAGACGACCGTAGTGCTTCGCGGTTTCCTGTACGAACGTCTGGATCTCGTCGCGTTCGGCTACGTTGACGGCCCGGGCCAGAACCTCGACGCCGCTGGCAGCGCGAATGGCGTCGGCAGCCTGCTCGATGGTTTCAGGTCGGGTACCGCAGATGGCCAGATGATAGCCTGCTTCAGCCAGTTTTTCGGCAATGACGCGGCCAATGCCACGGCTGGCTCCGGTGACCAGCGCGATCCTGTTTTCCGTTGTTGCACTCATGCTTCCTCCCCTTCAGCGAATCGCGCCACGCAGTCTTTCAACTGCCCGGGCGTTGCAATATTGCTGACTGAAATCTCACGCTCGATTCGTTTGCACAGACCGGACAGCACCTTGCCCGGGCCCATCTCCACGCCGCGGGTCACGCCCGTACGACGCAGGCGCTGCACGGTTTCCGTCCAGCGCACCGGCGAGGTCAGCTGGGCAACCAGGGCGGCACGGATTTCCTTCGCATCCTCTTTGGGCGCGGCCTCGGCATTGCTCCATACCGGACATGCCGGTGACGCCAACCCGACATCCTGCAACCGCTCGTGCATCGCATCGGCGGCCTTCTGCATCAGCGGCGTATGCGATGGCGCGCTGACGGCCAGTGGCAGGGCGCGTTTCGCTCCGGCGGACTTGGCCAGCTCCATCAGTCGTTCCACCGCCTCCCGATGGCCGGCAACCACCAGCTGACCCGGACAGTTATAATTGGCCGGCCATACCTGTCTGTCATCGTGGGATGCCTCGATGCACAGTTCTTCCACCTGCCCGTCGGAAAGTCCCAGAATCGCGGCCATGCTTCCGATACCGGCCGGAACAGCTTCGCTCATGACACGGCCGCGAAAGGCCACCAGTTTCACTGCATCGGAAAAATCCAGGGTCCGGGCCGCCACCAGCGCCGAATATTCACCCAGCGAATGCCCCGCCGCATGATCGGGTTCGCTGCCGCCGGCATCCCTCCACAGACGCAGCATGGCTGTCGAGGCCGTCAGCAGGGCTGGCTGCGTGTATTCGGTCTGGCCCAGTTTCCCCTCAGCATCCTCGCGGATCAGCGCCGCCATATCATAGCCGAGCGCATCGGATGCCTCCTCCAGCGTTCGCCGTACAACATCCTCGCCGGCAAATGCATCAAGCATGCCTTTGGATTGGGAACCCTGACCGGGGAATAGGAATACTGTCGTCACGTTCGTTCCTTTTTCAAAGCGGGTTATTTGGACCAGCGCAACAGATTCGCGCCCCAGGCGAAACCGCCGGCAAATGCCTCCAGCAGGATCAGCTGGCCGGCTGCGAGCTTGCCGGTCCGGTACAATTCGTCAAGCGCCAGCGGAATGCTGGCCGAGGAAGTGTTGCCATGCTCGCGTACCGTGGTCGACACACGTTCCATCGACATACCGAGTTTTTTGGCCGTTGCCTGAATGATGCGGATATTGGCCTGGTGCGGCACCAGCCAGTCGACGGCGCCCTTGTCGACCTGGCAATGTTCCAGGATTTCGCCGACGACCTGGCCGAGCTTGGTCACGGCAACGCGAAAAACCTCGTTGCCTTTCATTTCCACCGCCGCGACTCCCGCCGCATCCAGCGAAAAATCGACAACCCGGTCGGGACTGGCTCCGGGATGAGGATGATGCGCCTTGAGCAGATCGCGATAGGCGCCATCGGCATGCAACACCGAACCGAGTACGCCGCCCTCTTTCTCTTTCGCCTCCAGCACGACCGCGCCGGCACCATCACCGAACAGCACGCAGGTGCTGCGGTCCTGCCAGTTGACGATGCGGCTCATGGCCTCCGCACCGATCAGAAGCACGCGCCTGAACATGCCCGCCCGCATCATGCCGTCGGCCATGGCCAGGCCGTAGACAAAGCCGGAGCAGACAGCCTGGATATCCCAGGCGGGAAAATCCTTGCCTCCGAGCTTGGCCTGCACGACGGTTGCAGTGGCCGGAAACACCATGTCCGGCGTGGTCGTGGAAACGATCAGCGCATCGATATCGTCGATGCCGATACCGGCATCGTTCAGGGCAATCCGGGCTGCCTCGACGGCCATGTCGGATGTCATCTGGTCCGCGGCAACAATATGTCTCTCGCGGATACCGGTTCGCTCCTGAATCCAGGAATCGCTCGTATCGACCATCGTTTCAAGTTCGGCATTGCTCAGCACGCGTTCAGGCAGATAGCTGCCGATACCGGTCAGGTGTACATGCTGTTCGTTCATGCATCGATCCCCTCATGCAGTGAAGCCGTGATGCGTTCGATCACGCCCTCTTCCACCTCCCTGCAGGCCACGCCGATGGCGTTGGCAAAGCTGGCGGCGTCGGCCGAGCCATGGCTTTTTACGACAATACCGTTCAGGCCAAGCAGCGGCGCACCATTGTATTTTCCCGGATTCACCTTGTCCCGAAAACGGTTCAGCGCGCTACGCGCCAGCAGGGCGCCGGTTTTGGCAATCAGGCCGGAGGTCAGTTCCTCGCGCATATGGCCGGCCAGAAAGCGCGCGGTTCCTTCGATCGTTTTCAGGGCTACGTTGCCGACGAAGCCGTCGCAAACGACTACATCCACCTCGCTGCTGAATAGCTCCGTACCTTCGACATTGCCGATGAAGTTCAGTTCCGTTTCGGCCAGCGTGGCCGAGGTCAGCTTGATCACGTCCGTGCCCTTGATATCCTCGCTACCGATATTCAGCAGACCGACACGCGGCAATTCAACGCCTTCGGCCGCCTGCATATAGCACGATCCCATGATCGCAAACTGGACCAGATGATGAGAGGTGCATTCGGTGTTGGCGCCTGCATCAAGCAGCAGCGTACAACCCTCGTTCACGGCGGGAATCAGGGATGCGATGGCCGGGCGATCAATGCCCGGCAGGGTCTTGAGCACCAGTTTCGAGATGGCCATCAACGCACCG
>JAJRVH010000002.1 GCA_021545625.1 Zetaproteobacteria bacterium | reverse complement strand
TCTTGCCGGTGCCCGTCTGGGCCTGGCCGATCACGTCGCGGCCTTCCAGCAACAGCGGAATCGTCTGCGCCTGAATCGGCGACGGCGATTCATAGCCGACATCCTGCAAGGCCTGCATCAGCGGCTGAATAAGATTCAGCCCTTCAAACGTGGGCCGGGTTTGTTCATCTTGAGTCATAAGGGGGTCACCTGCGGAAATTACCGGCCGCGCACCCTGCCTGCCGGCGCGTGAAGATACCATGAAGGATTGACGAACGGTCAGCCTTCCCGGTCGAGCAGACGGATGCCCTGTTCCTCGATGGCGATGATGCGGCGCCTGAACAGCGAGCCTGCCGCCTTCTTGTACATCGCCTTGCTGAGGCCGAAATATGCCCGGATCATCCCGGTCGGAGACTTGTCGCCGACGGGAAGAAAACCGCCCTCGTCGCGCAGCCGGCCTACAATCGCATCGGCCGCCGCATCGGTTTTGTCGCGTCCCTTCAAATGCAGCGCCAGGTCCAGCTTGCCGTCGGCGCGAACACGCCTGATAAAACCGGCCAGCCTTTCCCCCCGCTTCAGCGGCTGCACAACCTCGCTGAAATGCAGCAGCCCCCAGTGGCTGTTGTTGACGATGATCTTGTATCCGAGATCGGTTTTCCCGGCGACGAACATCTCCACTGCCTCGCCCTCCCCGAATTCGCCCTCCGAGGTATCGTAGAGAAAATCATCAAGACGCGCGGAGGCCGCGATACGGTCGCTCGCCTCATCGAGATAGATGCCGACCACATAGCGCTTGCCGACCTCCATGCGATGCACCTGCTCGGAAAACGGCACCAGCAGATCCTTGGCCAGCCCCCAGTCGAGAAAAGCACCACTGTGCGATACGGACACGACCTTCAGGCAGGCAAACTCGCCGACCATCGCATGGGGTCTTTCGGTCGTGGCAATGACCCGGTCCTCCGAATCGCGGTAGATGAATACCTCGATCCTATCGCCCGGCCTGCAACCGGCCGGCACATAACGCACCGGCAGCAGGATCTCGCCCATGCCGCCGGCCGCGCTATCGCCGCCGTCCAGATAAAGGCCGAAATCGACCTCCCTGACCACCTTCAGCCGGTTCATCCTGCCCATCTCAACCATGATCCGCTCCACGCCTCACAACTGCTTCAATACCTCGTCCGCCATGCGCCGGATATAACCGTTGATCTTCCGGTGATCCGGCATCCAGCCCGCCAGAAAGCGGTAAAAATCGGTCTGGGCGACCGGATACAGGCCGCGCCACTCCCGCTCCAGCGCGTCCGCGTCGATATCGGCGTCCTGCAGGGCCGAGCGCAGGGTGGCAAAATAGCTGTCGAGCAATGCCGGAGCGCCATGCTCCAGCCCCTCGCCGTCCAGACAGCTGCCTAGAAAATAGGCGACATCGCGAATGCCGCAACCGCCCCCGACATACTGGAAGTCGACGGCCGCGACCCGCCCCGCATCGGACGAAAAACAGAAATTGGCCAGCTTCGCATCGCCGTGCACCAGCGTCTGGTGCCGGCAGCCGGCCAGCAGCGCGTCAAGCTTCGGTGCCGCCTCGCGCAGCACGTCGTCACGCATCGCAGCCAGCTCGTCCAGACGCGTGGCCAGATGCCAGTAGGTGCCGGTCGGCCACAATCCGTCCGGCGAGCAGCCGAGGAAACGGGCATGAAAATGCGCCAGCCAGTCGAGACAGGCCCGCATGGCCCGCTCATCCGCTGCCTGCAGACGCCGCGGAAAGCCGCCGGCGTCGAGGTCTTCCAGCACGATGATATGCTCCTCGCCCAGCGTGACGGCGGCATGACAACGCGCCACGCGACAGGCATCGTCACAACGGCCGGCCCACTGGCCATACCAGGTCATTTCAACCTGATACGAACGGACCTTGCGCCGGTGCGAGATATCATTGTGCCAGCCCTGCGGATGCCGGAACTCGGACGGGAAGCGCACATGCTTGACGATGACGCTGTCCGTCAGCGCGCCATCAAGCTGATAACGCACGATCTCGCCATAACCGCTCCACAACGACTGGATGGATTCGCCGCGCCACGCCCCGGCGGCAGCGGTAACCCGGCGCACGAAATCGTCGCATGCCCGGCTCACGATGCATGCTCCCAGGCCCGGATGCAGTCCAGAAAGGCGCGGCCGAAACGCTCCAGCTTGACCCGACCAACGCCGTTGACCTCCAGCATCCGCGCCTCGCTGTCCGGCCGGAGGCTGGCCATGTGCATCAGCGTCGCATCGCCGAAGACGATATACGGCGGCACGCCCAGTTCATCGGCAAGTTGCTTGCGCACCGCACGCAGCTGATCGAACAATGCCCGCTCCGGCGCCGGCACCGTCTCGCGCCGGCCGGAGGCCGGCCTGTCGCGCAGGCGCGGCCGGGCCAGCTGCAGACGGATCTCGCCGCGCAGCAACGGCCGGGCGGCCGGCAAAAGCCTGAGCACCGAATAGCTTTCGACATCCTGCATCAGATAACCGCGGTGAATCAGCTGGCGGATGATGCTGCTCCATGCCCCATCGCCGAGATGCGCGCCGATGCCCCAGGTGGACAGACGATCGTGGCCGAGCTTGCGGATGCGCTCGGCGGACGAGCCGCGCAACACATCGATCACATACTTCATGCCGAAGCCCTGGCGCAGTCGATAGACGCAGGACAGCACCTTCTGCGCATCCTCGGTCGCATCGTACATCTCGGGCGGATTCAGGCAGATATCGCAGTTGCCGCAGTCTCCGTCGCGTTCCTCACCGAAATAGCCCAGCAACACGCGGCGGCGACAGGTCAGCGCCTCGGCGAAGGCAACCATCGCGCCCAGCTTGTGCAGCTCGATGCGTTTCTGCTGCTCGTTGCCGCCCCGTTCGATCAGTTGCC
>JAJRVH010000071.1 GCA_021545625.1 Zetaproteobacteria bacterium | reverse complement strand
TACCACCCGCCAGCGCGCCGAACAGAAAGCCGCCGGCGAGCGTCATCACCGTTCCGCCCGGCAGCGAAAACGCAACGACAGCGATATACAGCATGATATAGATGACCGGTGCCAGCAGAGGATAGGCATGCACATGCGCAAGCAGCCAGCCCCGGTGCTCCGCCAGCGCCTCAAGGCTCAGAAAACGATCCAGGTCGAAGGCAAAGAAGGCGATCAGGCCGCTCCCCAGCAAGACCGGCGGCATCCATCTTTTCAGCATACGTGCTCCTTTTTCATGCTGCCTTCTCTCATTCGACCACGAGCCTGTAATCAGGCGTCGGATTCAACGGACACGAATAGAGATACTCTCCGGCATCCAGTCGGATGGCATAGTCACGAAAGGTCCCTGTCACAATGCCGCCACCGGACACGGACGGCAATGTCAGCCTTTTCAGACCGGCTCCGCGCAGCCAGAACCCCAGTTCGTAGGGTACATCGCGATTATAAATCCGGAACACATAATCGCCCGATTTCAGACGCAGGGGCATCACCCCCGTCAACCGCGCCGCTGTTGTGCGGTTGAGGCTTCGGCACTCTTCCGGACTGTGCGCAACAAAATGGTGATCGACACCCTCGGCCTCGACAAACTGGCAGGAAGTCTGCGTCAGACGTATCAGCTCGGCGGCGAGGGCACTCCCCGCAAGCCACGGGAACAGGGACAACAACAGAAAAATCAACTTCGCATACTGCATGCCTTGTGGTCGCTACGGGCCCGCAGGGCTTACAAACGCTGGCTAGCCAGCCAGTCATCAGCTATGGTGACAATAAAACAGGCCCTCCGCACGGAAGGCATATACGGAGGCTGTTCTCTTCTGATGCTGGAAAAATTCGTCGATCCCGAACTTTTGCCCGAAAGGGAAGCCTTTATCGCCTCCCAGTCCCAGCAGGCCTGGATCCGTTTTGCGCTCGGCATCATCTTCACGCTTTATATCGCTTTTCACGGCCCCTATTTCGAGCGCATCATCGGTATTCTCGCCGTTTCCATTCCAGCCTATCTGCTGATCAATCTATATTGCCTGTACTGGATCCGCCGGCAGCCGTATTCATCGCTGCGACTGATGCTCATCCCGCTGATCGACTGTTATCTGATCACGCTGGCCATGTGGGCGGACGGCGGCCATATGAGCGTCACCTACTTTCTGCTGATGAGTCCGATCATCGGCAACGGCTTCCGCTATGGAAGCCGCATGCTGCGCTATTGCCAGTTCCTCGGCCTGCTGTCGATGATCGCCATCAGCCTGCTGACCGTGTTTCATCTCCATCTCGAAATGGACTGGCTGGGGCTTGCCGCCGAACTGCTCGGTGTGTTCTACATCTCCGGTTATGCCTACAACATCATCAGCAGAATCGAGGCAACGCTTCAGGCAAAGATGCAGGCGGAAACCTCGGTTGCCCGTCTGCTGGCCGAAAACCCCCATCCGGCCTTCACCTTCGATTCCGAAAGTCCCGGTCTCCCGATCCTGTCCGCCAACCCGGCCATGGCCAGCCTGATATCCGTGCCGCCGGAATCCCTGAGCGGCAAGCCCGTCGACAGCCTTGTCATCCTTGAAGACCGGGAAGCGTTTCTGAACGCCATTCTGGATCGGGAAAGCAACAGAACCCGCACATGCTACGTACGCCTTCCCGGCGTGCTGGGACAACCGATCCAGGTGAAATGCGAGATTTCCTCCACCCGACACGGCGACCGTCACCTCGGCCTGTGCTATATGACCGATATCAGCGAAAGTGAACGCCTGCAATACGAACTTGCCGAGGCGCAGAAGCTGGCTTACACCGCCGCCCTGGCGGCCGGCATCGCGCACGACTTCCGCAATATCCTTTCGGGCATGATCGGCCAGGCCGAACTGATCGAACTGGAACATGATGACAGGCAGCTCAAGGCGGATGCCCGGCATATCATCGAAGCCGGCGAACGCGGCTCCCGAATGATCGACCAGTTGCTCGAACTCGGTCGCCGCGAAGGTTCCGACTACAGGGTCATGGACATCTCCGAAGCCATCACCAATATGCTGCAGATCGCGCGCGTCCAGTTGCCTCCCGATATCGAGCTGAAAGCGGAAGTGGAAGCCGGCCTGCCGCATGTGCGGGCCAATACCGCCCAGCTCGAGCAGGTATTGCTGAACCTGATCGGCAACGCGGCCCAGGCCATGCCGAACAAACGGGGGCGGATCGATATCCGGCTCTCCGCCTGTCATCGCGACGGCAGCGGCGTCCTGCTCAGCGTGCAGGACAATGGCTGCGGCATCGAGGAGGAAAACCTTCAGCATATCTTCAAACCGTTCTGGAGCACCCGCAAGCAAAGCGGAGGCTCCGGCCTGGGGCTGGCCATGGTGCAGCGCATCATCCGCTGGCATAAAGGCAGCATCGAGGTTGAATCGACTCCCGGCAAGGGAACCAGAATCTGTATCTGCCTGCCCGGTGCCGATGCCACCGATATGCAGGAGGCGCACGACGGCCATGCCGACCGGGCCGAACTGAGCATGGACAGCCTGCCGCAGCTGGTCCCGTGGACCGTTCTGCTGGTTGAGGATCAGCCCGAGGTCATGCGCATCCACAAGGCATTTCTGGTCAGCATGGGACAACGTGTCATCACCGCAACGGACGGACAGGAAGCTCTCGATTGTTACCGCAATACCCATGATATCGATATGGTGCTCAGCGATTACATGATGCCCAGCATGGACGGTATGCAGATGGCCCGGGAAATCCGCCATGCCGATGCCGATATCCCGATCACGATCATTACCGCCTTTGGCGAGGATCAGGCGCTGGCCAATATAGCTCAGGAAAACATCCAGCTATTGGGCAAGCCGCTTTCCTACGGGCAGTTGCTGTCCCACCTGAAGGCCCTGCAAATGCGCCGGAAAATCGAGCCCGGGGAATAAGGACGGTACAGAAAGACATCCACAATCGCGCCATATTTCGCTATACTGCGGCATCCGTCGCGCGGCGGACCAGTTTGCAGCGGAGTCAAACCTTTCCCATCATGAGCCAGATCGAAGAAATCCAGAAGCGCCGAACCTTCGGCATCATTTCCCACCCGGATGCCGGTAAAACGACACTGACCGAAAAGCTGCTGCTGTTCGGCGGCGCCATCCAGATGGCCGGCGCGGTCAAGGCCCGCAAGGCCAGCCGCCATGCAACCTCCGACTGGATGAAGATCGAACAGGAGCGCGGCATCTCGGTCGCGTCGTCGGTGATGAAATTCAACTATCCGCACAACGGCACCGATTACGAAATCAACCTGCTCGACACGCCGGGCCATCAGGACTTTTCCGAAGACACCTACCGGGTGCTGACCGCCGTCGACTCGGCCATGATGGTCATTGACTCCGGTAACGGTGTTGAGGCCCAGACCGAGAAACTGATGGCGGTCTGCCGCATGCGCAATACGCCCATCGTCACCTTCATCAACAAGCTTGACCGCGAAGGACTGCCGCCGCTCGATATCCTGGCCGAGATCGAGGACAAGCTGCAGATCGAATGCACGCCGATGTCCTGGCCGATCGGCATGGGCAAGGCATTCAGGGGCGTGTACAACCTCTACAAGAAGGAGCTGAACCTGTTTTCCGCCGGCATGGATACGGCCGATTTCGAAAGCATCCGCATCGACGATCTGAATGATGAACGCCTGGACGAGCTGCTCGGAGCCCAGGCCGACGAACTGCGCGAGGAAGTCGAGCTACTCGAAGGCGCCGCCGATCCGTTCGATCTGAAGCATTTCCTGAATGGTGCCCAGACGCCGGTCTTCTTCGGCAGCGCCATCAACAATTTCGGCGTACGCGAGCTGCTCGATGCATTCGTCGAACTTGCCCCGCCGCCGGGTCCGCGCGAGGCGGTCGAACGCACGGTCAGACCGGAGGAAAAGGAGTTTTCGGCCTTTGCCTTCAAGATTCAGGCGAACATGGACCCGGCGCACCGCGATCGCATCGCCTTTTTCCGCATCTGCTCGGGACGCTTCAGCAAGGGCATGAGCGTGCGCCACCACCGCATCGGCAAGGATATCAAGCTGGCCAACGCAACGATCTTCATGGCCCAGGACCGCTCGCATGTCGAGGAGGCATATCCGGGCGACATCATCGGCATCCATAACCACGGCACGATCAAGATCGGCGATACCTTCACAAGCAGGGAGATGCTGAAATTCACCGGCATTCCGAATTTCGCGCCCGAACATTTCCGCCGCGTGCGCCTGAAGGACCCGATGAAGCGCAAGCAGCTGCACAAGGGGCTCGTGCAGCTTTCCGAGGAAGGAGCCGTGCAGGTATTCAAGACGCTGCTGGGCGGCGACTACATCCTCGGAGCCGTCGGCGTGTTGCAGTTCGATGTCACGGTCGAACGGCTGAAAACCGAATACAAGGTCGATGCCGATTATGTCGCCACCGATTTCCAGGTCGCCCGCTGGGTCAGCTCCGAAGATGAAAAGAAGCTGGCCGAATTCAGGCGCCTGTTCGAGGCCAGTCTGGCCGAGGATGGCGACGGTTTTCTGACCTATCTGGCACCGAGTGAATGGAAGCTGAACTACACCATCGAACAGTGGCCGGATATCCGTTTCCACAAGACCCGCGAACATGTCTAGACTGATCGACACCAGTGACATGGACGAGGGCCGCGTCGAGCGGCCGAACAAAAGCCAGCAGAAGCGCGAGATCCAGGCCCTGCACGGACTGGTCAGAAAACTGATCGCGCTCGACGATGCCCAGTTGCGCCGCATGCAGATGCCCGGCGATCTCGAACGTGAAATCGTCGCCGCGCGCGGCATGAAGCACGGCGCCCTGAAACGCCAGCTGAAACTGATCACCAAGCTGATGCGTCAACGGCCGACCGAATCGATCCTGAGCACGGTGGCCGAACTGGATGCCAGGAAAGAAGCGCTCGATGCCAGCTTCCATCTGGTCGAACGGTGGCGCGACCGGCTGCTTGCCGAAGGTCCGGATGCACTGACCGAATTCATGCACGATCACCCTTCCGCCGATGCCGGCCAGATCCGGCAACTGGTGCGCAATGCCGCCAGGGAAGCACAGGCGGGCAAGTCGCCAAAATCGGCCCGGGCCCTGTTCAGGCTGCTCCGCGATCTGCTGAATCAGGACGCCTGAAGCGCCATCTTCCATCAACAGGAAAGCCCGGCATTCGCCGGGCTTTCATCACAAGAAAGATTCGGAAACCGCCTAGAACGGAATATCGTCGTCGGCGGGCACGTCGCCGAAATCGGGGGATTCGGCAAACGGGTCGCTGCTCTTCTGCGGCGTGTTCTGCGGCGCACCGCCCTGAGTCGGGAAACTGTTGCCGCCGCCGGAGCCACCGCCCTGACCACCCAGCATCTTCATCTCGGTTGCACGGATTTCCGTCGTATAACGGTCATTACCGTCGCGGTCCTGCCATTTGCGGGTTTCGATCTTGCCCTCGATATAAACGCGGGAACCTTTTTTCAGATACTGGTTGGCAATCTCGCCAAGCCGCCCCCACAGCACCACCCGGTGCCATTCCGTCTTCTCCACCTGCTCGCCGGCGCGGTTCTTGAACTTCTCCGTCGTTGCCAGCCTCAGGTTGCAGACGCAGGTACCGTCCTGCGTAAAGCGCGTCTCCGGATCGGCGCCCAGATTTCCAATCAAAATAGCCTTGTTCAACATGCCAGACTCCCAGAACTTGAATCGGTGCCAGCCTAGAGGGGGGGGATGAAAATGACAATCACCGGTCGGCGATGTGCGCGTGGCCGCGCCCCGACAAATGGCATCCGGTTTGCTCGTTGATCCTGGTCGCATGACGACACATTCAAGTTCGCCATATGCGTGCCGATATATACCGGCTTTGCATGTCACAGGGGGGAAGACATTCATGGGTTCCGGACAACACTGGCTTGAGCATGCCTTTGAAAAATCGCTATGGCAGTTCCGCTGGGCGGTCATTGTCGGCGTTCTGGCCAGTACGCTGACGGCCCTGATCATGTTCTATGTCGCGGCGGTCGATACCTTCTATGTCGTCGCCGACTATGCCGGCTATATCGAGCTTTCGGATATCCATGCCCGCGCCATCGTCCGCGCCGACGCGATCAGCCATGTCGTTGAGATCATCGACGGCTTTTTGCTGGCCATCGTGCTGCTGATCTTCGCCTACGGCATTTACGAGCTCTATATCTCGCGCATGGATGTCTCTTCGGGAAGCGAAGCCGAGGCCCACTTCCTGCGCATCAAGAACCTCGATTCACTCAAGGGGCGCGTCGGTAAGGTAATCATCATGATCCTGATCGTGAAATTCTTCGAGGTCTCG
>JAJRVH010000005.1 GCA_021545625.1 Zetaproteobacteria bacterium | reverse complement strand
GTCTATCGCATGGCCAAGCCGCTGTCGTTTTGCCTGGAACAGCTGGAAATGAATTCTGGCACGCAATTTGATCCGCAGGTGGTAGAGGTGGCCATTGCCGCGATACGCCGCGGCGAGGTCAAGACCCAGGCGGAGGAAGGGCAGCAGGAAGGCCCCGTCGTGATGCCTGTGTCATCCCTTATATCCGTGAAAACAGAGGTGCGCCACTATGCCTAATGCCGCGAAAATGGATCAGGGTCGTCAGGATTTCCGAATCGACGATGTGATTCCGCTGAGTGACGAAAAATTGACACCGGAGGAGTTTGCGCTTTGCCGGAGCAGCGTCGGCATCCGTTCGCGTCAGAACAGCATGCTGCGTCAGATGGTGGGCCGGGATATCTTCGCCGGTGATGCCGGCGAGGCAGCCAGTCCCGAACTGGTCAAGGGGCTGGAGGCTCTGGATGCAAAGCTTAACTATCTGATCGGCGTGAACATGCTCAATGATGCCAACCACAGTCATCTGAAAGAACGGCCGATTAACCTGAGCGTGACCGGTGCCAGCTTTGTGTCCCGAGAGGACTATCGGAGCGGCGATGCGATGCGTCTGACGATGATGTTGCCGGCTTTTCCGCCGACGATTCTGGAATTGCTGGGCACGGTGAAGCGCGTTGAGAAGCAGGGTGACGGCCGCGTGCGGGTGGCATTGCGGTTTGTCTACCGCTGCGACGATGAAGAGGACAGCGTTGTAAAATACGTGTTCCGCCGCCATCGGGAAATGATCCGGGCTGAATCTCACCGGGACTGAAACCGCATTCCCGACAGGTATCTTCGACGGTTATAAAGGACCCGGTTGCAGAACCAGCCGGCTGCAGATTTTCAGAACAGGTCTTCGGTTCCGACCGTGCCGGAATATTCCTCTTCCGTCCGGCTTGCATCCACCAGTGCGTTTTCCAGCAGGGTCAGGGCCAGCATTTTGTTTTCTTCCTTTTCCCGGGCATCCAGGGGGACAATCGGGATATCCTCCAGTTTCAGGATTTCCGCAAGTTCATCGGGCGAACGGGCACCGGGAAGATCCTGTTTCGTGGCGCCGACAATAACGGGCAGCCCGACCTTTTCCTGATAGTAGGTAAACATTTTCTGCATTTCCCGGAGGGATTCGTCGCACGAACTGTCGACAAGGAAAATCGCTCCGATCGCTCCTTTTGCCAGGATATCCCACATGAAGTTGAAGCGGGCCTGTCCCGGGGTGCCTACCAGATGGAGTTCCAGTTCATCGTCAATATGCAGGATGCCGAAATCCAGACCGACCGTCGTCATGCTTTTGAGCCGGGCGACGTGGTCGGTGGCGGCGACGTCCGTGGCCGCCACCTGTGAATCGCTTAGTTGTTGTACGAGTGTCGTTTTCCCGGCATTGACGGGCCCGGTAATGAGCAGCTTGACGACCTGACTTTTTCTGTTTTCCACTATAGCCCCCTTACACGCTGAATGATGCGGCTCAATACCGACCTGGCATCCTGCCTCCGGACGGGCGTCCTGCGCGTTTCCTTTGTCGGCACGATCAGTCCAAGGCAAAAAACAGCCAGAAAGACGCGCAGTCGTTTCAGTTGTTCCTCGTCGCTGCCGGCTTCAGCCAGATAGCGCCGGAGATCCGCATGCCCTGTCTGCAGGCTCTGATGGTGCAGGTGGATATAGGAGGCAAAGTCCTCAAAGCCGATCCGGTGCAACGGTGCCAGTTTAACCGCAACCGGAGGAAAACGCCGGATGAAGGCATGCAGCCGCTGTTGCGCCTCCCTGTTCAGCTGATATTTGCGTAGCGAGCATACGACTGCCTGTACGGCGGAGGTTCTTGGCATGTTTTGTCCGCTGTCCGGACTTTGGACGACGCGCCCCTCTTCCGCCTGATAGATACGACACAGCTTTTCCGATACGGCTCCGGACGGGCCGATGAATCCATCCGGGCCGTAATACAGGCTGTCGCGATTGCCCTGATAGGTGAACTGCATGCACGCGTTTGAGCGGCCAAGGATCATTCGTCTTAACTGAACAAGATGTTGCATTGAAGCCTCTTTCCGGATTATCTACCATTCCTGCCAAACGTTACGATAAAGGGATGCTCGCGTGAAGCAATCAAATGTGGAGATGATCGGCAGCATCGCGGGCAAGCTTCCCTGCGTGTCCGCGGAAGAGGTGGTCTCCCTGTACGCCGGCCGTTCTGAAAAGCTGGTTCATGGCGGAGCATTTACCGGCAAGCCCGAAACCGCAATCTGCGTCAATGACCGATGGGTGCTGAAATATAACCGGAACCGGTCGTTTGCGAGCGCCGATGTCGCCCGTGCCTGGTGCCGGAAAAGGCTGGAAAGGGAAAGGGAATATCATGTTTACCACCCTTTCCGGACATGGATCGTACTGTCGCCGGAGGGCGGCAAATGGCAGGTCGCCAATCTGACGCCGTTTCTGACCCCGTTGCATGTGATGGAAGGAGGCTGTCCGGAGCATGCGTTGCATCAGCTGATCGATATTTATTGTCGTTTTGCAGCCGGTTTTGACAAGCGCCTGGATGAAGGCTTGTAGAACTTCGCCCTCGATGGGGAGCGGGTTTATTATCTGGACGATGATATCTTCGAGTGGGACGAATATCTCTCGTTCGTCGCGATGCTGTGTCGGTGGCTGCGCGGTTATGCGAACCAGTGGCTGACGCCGGAGCTGGCTTCGTCTCTTGGCGTGAAAATTCGCCAGACCCTGCTGGACTGTCGCAGTGCCTTCGATATTGAACAGATTCACCATGCCCTGAAGGACCAGTTTCTGGCCGACGAAGCGCGGCCCGTCCGCGATGCCCTGCTTGCCGGGCTGGCTCCCGGAAAAATCGCGTACCGGCATCATCTTCGCAGGGATATGAGCATCGGCCTGCTTGCCGATATCCATGCCAACCTTCCCGCGCTGGAGGCTGTGCTGGAGGAAATGGACAGACGCGATGTCCGGCAGTTGCTCGTGTTAGGCGATGTCGTGGGCTACGGGCCGGATCCGGAAGCCTGTATTCGTCTTTTGCAGGAACGCAATGCCCGGGTGATTCGGGGCAACCATGATCATTACGTCGGCAACGGCGGGCATGGCAGGGTGGCGATGAGCCAGTCCGCGCGCTGGGCCGCGCAATGGACGATGCAACGCCTGAGCGGGGAACAGCTGGAATGGCTGGGCCACCTGCCGCTGACGCTTGAAGATGGCGATATGCTGGCTGTGCACGGAGCGCCCGTGGATCGCACCTTTTTCAACAGTTATGTTTACGATATGACCAGCGAGCGCAATCTTCTCTGTATGCTGGAGCGCGGGCTTCGCTTTTGCATGCATGGACACAGTCATTTGCCGGGGGTCTATGCTGTGCGGAAGCCGCAATGCTATCTGCCGCTGTGTACCGACAGCCATCAGGACCTGACGGGGTTTGATGCCTGCCTGATCAGTCCCGGTTCGGTGGGGCAGCCGCGTACGGGTATGCCGGGGGCGGATGCCGCCGTATTTGATCCCGTAAACAACGCACTGGAGCTGATCCATATTGAATATGATATGCGGGCGCTGGTCGGGCGCATGCGGGACTGGGGGTTCCCCGGCCAGCTGATCTCCCGTCTGGAAAACGGCCGATAGCGGGGCGTGCGTTCTTCGGCCTTGTGACGGCGGAAACAGAAACGGCCGCCCCGGGGCGGCCGTCCGATGGCGATTCAGGCCTTGTTCAGGGGCACAGGGGGGCCACCTCGCTCAGGGCCTTGCGCGTCGCAACCCAGCCCATCCCCAGATTGGTCGAGGTTCTGGTGATCAGGACGACAAGGTAGTCCGGCTTGTCGGGCACGACGGCCATGAAATGATAGGTGTTGTCGGTGCTTATCTGGATTTCATTGATCATGTGCTTTACTTCCTCGCCGCGCTGCGCCGAAAGCATCTTTTCGACGGACTGAACATTCTTGCCGCGCACCATTTCCACGGCCGCGGACCCCACCGCATCAAGGTAGGACTGGGTGAAATACGGTACGCTGTGATGGGCGGCCAGCAACAGGCCGCTGTTCAGGTCCACGACGGCGGC
>JAJRVH010000070.1 GCA_021545625.1 Zetaproteobacteria bacterium | reverse complement strand
TTGTCGATCTCGGCATCGCCGGTCGCGTATTCCTCACTCCATGCAAGCCCCATGATGATCCTCCTGCCCGTGCAGCATGCCATGCTAGCGCATTGTCGGAATCGGTCAAAATGCCGCGTTTCCGGGTTTACCGGGAGCGTCGGTATATCGCGCCGCGCAGGTGGCCGGCCAGATCGCTGATGGTTTGTTCCAGCCGCAGTTCTGCCGGCGTTGCCGGCAGACCGCAGGTTCCTGTTTCGACGATTACGAAACCGCCGGGCCGGAGCAGGCCGGCGCTGTTGACGAGGATTTGTTGCAGGAAACGCAGTCCGTCGGCTTCGTCGGTCAGCGCGTGCCGGGGTTCAAAGGCCAGTTCTTCGACAAGCGAGTGCATTTCGGCCAGCGCGACATAGGGCGGGTTGGATACGACGGCATCGAACCGGCCGCCTGCGGGAGCGAAGGGTGTAAGCATGTCGCCCCGGATAAAGCCGATGCGCCGCGCGACATCGTGCCGCTGCGCATTGGTTTGTGCGATGCGCAGCGATGCGTCGGAAATATCGCTGGCGACGATATGCGCCTGCGGATATTCGCAGGCCAGCGTGACCGCGATGCAGCCCGAACCGGTACCGATGTCGCAGAAGCGCCACGGCTGGTTGCGATCGGGAAAGCGGGCCAGCACGGCCTCGATCAGGTGTTCCGTTTCCGGACGCGGGATCAGTACGTCGGGCCCGACACGAAAGGAACGGGACCAGAATTCACGCTCACCGAGTATATGGGCGACGGGCTCGCGTCTTTGCCGCCGCTCCAGCAGCCTCAGGAAGGCCTCGCAGACCTCCGGCGGCACGGGCTGGTTGCCGTGCCCGATCAGCTGCAGGCGGTTCAGCTTCCAGCAATGCATCAGCAGCAGTTCGGCATCCAGTCTCGGGCTGTCGCAGCCCGCCCGGGCAAGCCTGCGGGACGCCTGATAAAGCAGGTCGCGGGTCAGCACGGTTACTGTTTCTGGCTGGCCAGCAGCTCCGCCTGATGGTGGGTCAGCAGCGCGTCGATCAGCTCGCCCATCTCTCCGTTGAGGATCTGGTCGAGCTTGTACAGCGTCAGATTGATGCGATGGTCGGTGATGCGTCCCTGCGGGAAGTTGTAGGTCCGGATGCGTTCGGAGCGGTCGCCGGAGCCGACCATGCCCTTGCGCGTTTCGGCGCGCTCGGCATCGGCATCGGCCTGTTCCTTGGCCAGCAGGCGGGCCTGCAGCACCTTCATCGCCCGGGCCTTGTTTTTGTGCTGGCTGGACTGGTCCTGGCAGGTGACGACAATGCCGCTGGGCTCATGGGTGATGCGCACGGCCGATTCGGTCTTGTTGACATGCTGGCCGCCGGCGCCGGAAGCGCGATAGACGTCGATGCGCAGATCCTCGGGGCGGATCTCGATATCCACGTCATCGGCCTCGGGAAGCACGGCGACGGTACAGGCCGAGGTGTGGATGCGGCCGCCCGACTCAGTTTCCGGCACGCGCTGCACGCGATGGGTGCCGGATTCGAATTTGAAGCGGGAGTAGGCGCCCTGGCCGGTAATCTGGGCAATGATTTCCTTGTAGCCGCCAATGCCCGTTTCGCTGGCCGACAGAATATCGACCCTGAAGCCGAGCTGCTCGGCATAGCGGGTGTACATGCGAAACAGGTCGGCGGCGAACAGGGCCGCCTCGTCGCCGCCTGTGCCGGCGCGAATCTCCAGAATGACGTTGCGGTTGTCGTTCGGGTCCTTCGGCAGCAGCAGCAGCGTCAGGCGCCGGTCGCTTTCCTCGAGCTGCTGTCTGATCTCGCGTATCTCGGATTCGAGCAGTTCGCGCATGTCACGGTCGCAATCAGGATCCTGCAGCATGTCCTGATTATCCTGCAGCTGTCGCTGCAGCGACAGATAGCGCTCGGCCTCTTCGGCGACAGGCTCGATATCCGAGAACTCCTTGGAGATTTTCGAGTAGCGGGCCGGATCGGATGTGACATCGGGATCGGAAAGCAGGATGGTCAGCTCCTGCTTGCGCTGCAGGATGTTATCCAGGCGACTGTTCATTGTGCTCCTTGCCGCGCTGTTGTACTTCGGGCCCGGATTCCCGCAGGTCGAAGAGTCTGGACGCGGCTCCCATCAGCAGGTCGCCTTCCATGTCATCGGGCAGCGATTTCAGGGTTTGCAGCGCCGGATGCATATAGCGTTTCATCAGCGCGCGACTGAAGCGATCCACCAGCTGCATCTGCTCGGGCGAGAGGTCCTTCAGATAGCGCTGAGCCTTTTCCATTTCATCGATGCGGCGCGCCTCCATCTGCTGCTGGATCCTGCGGATCAGTGGCACGCTTTCCAGCGATTTCAGCCAGCCCAGGAAGGACAGGGCCTCCTGCTCGAGCAGGGCCCTGGCTTCCTCGGCCTGCTGCATGCGGTGTTCGACATTGCCCTGCACGACCTGTTGCAGATCGTCGATGTCGTAGAGGTAGACGTCGTCGATGTCGGCGATGCGTGGGTCGATGTCGCGCGGCACCGCGATATCGACGAGAAACATCGGCGCGCCCTTGCGACGGGCGGCGGCCTTTTCGATCGCATCGGGCAACAGCACGAAGGTACTGGCGCCGGTGCTGGACAGGATGATATCGGCCCGGTCGAGGTGGTCGTCGAGCTGTTCCAGTGTCAGGGCATGGCCTTCGAATTCGATAGCCAGCTTGCGAGCGCGCTCCAGCGTGCGGTTGGCGACGAGAATGTCTGTGCAGCCGTTGCCGCGCAGATGCCGGGCTGCCAGTTCGGCCATTTCGCCAGCGCCGATCAGCAGCACGGTCTTGCCAGCCAGGTCGCCGAAGATGTGCTTGGCCAGTTCCACGGCGCAGGAAGAGATGTTGACGGCCTGTTTGCCGATTTCCGTTTCGCTGCGGGCGCGTTTGGCCGCGGCAAAGGTGGACTGATACAGGCGATGCAGTACATGTCCGGCCGTGCCTGCGGCCAGCGCATGTTCATAGGAGGATTTGACCTGTCCGAGGATCTGCGGCTCGCCCAGCACCAGCGAGTCCAGGCCGGACGCGACGGCGAACAGATGCCGGACGGCGGCGTCCGTGGTATAGGAATAGAGGTGTTCGCATACCTCGGCAAGCTCCATGCCTGCGGTAGATGCAAACCATTCATGCACGGCGGCAATGGCCGATTCCGGTTCGTGCGTAACGACCGTCATTTCGACCCGGTTGCAGGTCGAAAGCAGCGCCGCCTCCCGAATGGCGGGATGGGCGATCTGCCGTCTCAGGATATCGGCGATATCGTCCTGTTTGACGGCCAGCCGCTCGCGCAGCTCAACGGGAGCTGTCTTGTGATTCAGTCCGATGTGGCAGATGCGCATGCAGCAAGCCTAATGATTCGCCGGCTGCGGGTACAGGCTTCCGTCCTCCTGCATGCGGAGCGGGATGTCCCGATGTTCGTTGACGCCGTCGAGACAGAGGATATCCATGCGTCCCTTGTGCGAAAGTTCCAGCAGCAGGTACAGGGACGGCGTCGGCAGCCCGTGGCGTTGCAGCCAGTCGCACAGGCTCCGGTATGCTTCCGAAGGGCTGTCATGTTCCCGTCGCGTCACGAAACAGACGAGCAGCGGGTGTCGGCTCGCGAAGGTTTCCAGCCTGCCGGCGATGCCATCGCCGGCCGCATCCGCAGCCGGTGGGATGGCGAGGATATCGGAGAGGGTTTCCCTGCTGCCGCCAAGCAGACCGCGATAGCCGGGATGACGCGCATCCCCGGCGGCCAGCATGGCCGAATGCAGCAGCATTTGCAGGCAGTGGCGCGTAATGGAAAGGGAGGGGGGGGCTTTTGAGGGTGCCTTCATGCGGCAAGGATAGGTCGCGGCGAACCGAGGTCAAATGGCGAACGCAACGGGTTCGGAACCGGCGGGAATGCTTGACTGATGCTTGAACTGTTGCTAGCAAGTTGCGATTCTGGAGGAGTTTTCGCTGGTGTTTGGAAGATATTCATTGATGCTGGTGCCCGAATCGGGGCGGATCAGGCGGATCACCGTATCCCGGGGCATGCTGCTGTCCGCGGGCCTGTTGCTGGCCGGCCTGCTGTCGTTCGGCGTCTGGGGCGTGTACAGCTCCTGGCAGGTCGGTCGCCTGGCCACGGCGCTTGAGCAGACCCGTCATGCGCTGGACCATGCCCAGTCGCGTTATGACAGCCAGCTGGCGACATGGCAGGATAAAACGGCTGCAGCACAGAAGAAGCTGGCCGTGTATGCGCGGACGCTGGGTCAGATGCAGGCGCGTCTCTCGCGTCTGGATGCGCTGGGGCGCAAGCTGGTGGATGTCGCGTCGCTGGATAAAGCCGAGTTCGATTTCACCGTGCAGCCGGCCTTCGGCGGACCACGCCAGTCAAGACCTGACTATGCCGGGCTGGAAGCCGGCATGCATGCCGGTCTCGAATATATGGATGGCCGTCTGGACCAGCTGGATGCGCAGCTGGCCGCCATCGATTATATGCTGGAAAACGAGCGCAGCCTGAGCCAGGCCCGGCCGCATGCCTGGCCGAGCGAGGGTGGCTGGCTGAGCTCCAGCTATGGTCGCCGCACCGATCCGTTCACCGGCCAGCCGACCAACCATTATGGCGTGGATATCGCCAACCGTTTCGGCGCGCCGGTGCTGGCCGCCAGTCGCGGTATTGTCACCTTTGCCGGCAAGATGAAGGATTTCGGCCACATGGTCGAGGTCGATCACGGTTATGGCTACAAGACCCGCT
Organism: Zetaproteobacteria bacterium; assembly: GCA_021545625.1. GTDB lineage: Bacteria > Pseudomonadota > Zetaproteobacteria > Mariprofundales > Mariprofundaceae > JAJRVH01. The sequence goes on along the minus strand of JAJRVH010000070.1, from coordinate 3,845 downwards.
ATGGCCATATGTCGAGCGTGGCCGTGAAAGCGGGCGATGTCGTTGAGGACAACCAGATTCTCGGACGCATCGGTTCGTCCGGTCGCTCGACCGGTCCGCATCTGCATTACGAGGTGCATCTGCACGGCCGACATATCAACCCGGCGCCGTTTTTGCCGCGCGGTTAGCCTTTTTATTCCGGCAATATTTCAGCTCTTGCTGTCGGCGGCGCGGGCTGCGGCGATGGCGGCCATGTTGACGATGTCGTCCACGGTGGCACCCGTCTGCAGTACATGCACCTGTTGCGGTAGCCCGAGCAGCACCGGTCCGATGGCCGTGCCGCCGCCCAGTTCGCGCAGCAGCTTGTAGCAGATGTTGCCGGCCTGCATGGTCGGGAAGATCAGCACATTGGCCGGCGACTTCAGGCGCGAGAACGGATACTGGCCGAGGATGGCCTCGTTGACAGCCGTGTCGGCCTGCATCTCGCCGTCGACTTCCAGATCCGGATAGCGTTCGTGCAGCAGGCGTGTGGCCTCGGCGACCTTGCGCGTTTCCGGGTGATCCACACTGCCAAAATTCGAGAACGACAGCATACCGACGCGTGCATCGCAGCCCAGGGAGCGGGCCGTATCGGCGGCAAAGTGCGCCAGTTCCGCCAGCTGTTCGGCATTCATGTCGACGTTGACCGTGCAGTCGCCGAGGAAATAGGCGCCGTTTTCCATGATCATCATATACATGCCGTATACATGGTAGTGCTGGCCGCTGCTGTTATGGCCGAGCACCTTGAGGATCGGTCGCAATACGTTCGGGTAGTGAGCCGTGCGCCCCGACAGCATGCCGTCGGCGAAGCCCTGGCGCACCAGCATGGCGCCGAGCACGTTGATATCGTTGCGCAGCATCTTGGCCGCGTCCTGACGCAGCACGCCGTGGCGCTTGCGGTCGAAATAATAGGCATCGGCCAGGCTGTCGAAGCGCGAATCCTCGACCGAAGGATCGACGCATTCGATATCGTCGATATCCAGCTTGTTGTGTTCGCATATCCCGCGCATGCGTCCGGCGCGTCCGATCAGGATCGGTTCGGCGATGCCGAACTCCTTCATTTCGATGGCGGCGCGGATCACGGTTTCATCCTCGCCCTCGGGCAGCACCAGCCGGATCGGATGCTCGCGCGCCTTGTCGACGATCAGGCGCATGAACAGTCGGGACGAATCGATGCGACCGGCCAGTTCCTGGCGGTAGGCGTCCAGATCCGCGACCGGCTTGCGCGCCACGCCCGATTCGGTGGCGGCTTTGGCCACGGCGGCTGGCACGACCTCGATCAGGCGCGGGTCGAACGGCTTGGGCAGGATGTATTCCGGACCGAAGCGCAGCTCCTTCACGCCGTAGGCCTTTAGCACCGAGGCGGGCACGTCGGCGCGGGCCAGTTCTGCCAGCGCATGCACGGCGGCGATCTTCATTTCCTCGTTGAAGGTGGTGGCGCGCGCATCGAGCGCGCCGCGGAACAGGAACGGAAATCCGAGCACATTGTTGACCTGATTGGGGTGGTCCGAGCGGCCGGTGGCCATGATCAGATCCTTGCGCGTTTTCATGGCCAGTTCGTAGGCGATCTCGGGATCGGGGTTGGCCATCGCGAACACGATCGGCCGTTCGGCCATCGAGCACAGCATTTCAGGCGTCACGATATTGCCCTGGGAAAGGCCGACGAAGACATCGGCGCCGGCCATCGCCTCTTCGAGCGTGCGTTCAGGGCGTTCGCTGGCGAAGTACGCCTTGTGCGGCGGCAGCGTGTCGCCGCGGTCCTTGCGGATGACGCCTTTGCGATCCAGGAACTGGATGTTTTCATGGCGGACGCCGAGCTGTTCGATCAGCTTCATGCAGGCAAAGCCGGCCGCGCCGGCACCCAGGCAGACGACGCGTACGTCCTCGATGTTCTTTTCCTGCAACAGCAGGGCATTGAGGAAGGCGGCGGCCATGATGACGGCCGTGCCGTGTTGATCGTCATGCAGCACCGGGATGTTCATGCGCTTTTTCAGCTCTTCCTCGATGACGAAGCATTCGGGGGCCTTGATGTCCTCGAGGTTGATGCCGCCGAAGGTCGGTTCCATGCGGGCAATGGTATCGACGATCTTCATCGGATCGGATTCGTTCAGTTCGATGTCGAATACGTCGATATCGGCAAAGCGCTTGAACAGCACGCCCTTGCCCTCCATGACCGGTTTGCCGGCCAGCGCGCCGATATTGCCGAGGCCGAGTACGGCCGTACCGTTGGTGATGACGCCGACCAGATTGGCGCGTGAGGTATATTCGTCGGCCAGTTCCGGGTTCTTTTCGATTTCCAGGCAGGGTACGGCGACGCCCGGAGTGTAGGCCAGCGCCAGGTCTCGCTGGGTCAGGCAGGGCTTGCTCGGGCGAATGCTGATCTTGCCCGGTGTCGGCGAGCGATGGTATTCGAGGGCTTCCTGACGCATGGCATCCTTTGGCATACTGACTCCTGGTGGATAAAATATTTCAGGCGCTATCATAGCGCAGAGCCCGATACAGGTCATGGAGGGATTGATGAAGCTGGGGATTGCCGGCGCCGGCGCGATCGGATGCCATTACGGCGTATTGTTGCAGCAGGCCGGATGCGAGGTGACGCTGCTGGCGCGCGGCGCGCATCTGGATGCGATGCGCCGGGGCGGGCTGCTGCATGAATCGGGCGGCACGGTGAGCCGGATTGAGGTCGAGGCCACGGACCGGACGCCGGCGCTGCGCGATTGCGATGTGATTCTGCTCTGTTGCAAGATGACCGGTCTGCAGGCGATGCTGGATGCGCTGGCGGCCGTGGTGGCCGATGATGCGTTGCTGGTAACGTTGCAGAATGGCGTCGAGGCGCCGGCCGTTGCGGCATCGGTTTTTCCCCGTCATGCCCTGCTGGCCGGCACGGCCTTTATCGGTGCGCGCCTGGAAGGACCGGCGCATGTCATCCATTCCGCGGCCGGAGGCATCCGGCTGGCGCCGTGGCGGCAGGGGACGGGGGACAGGCATGTCGATGCGCTGTTGCAGGCGCTGGCCGCGGCCGGCGTGCCGGCCCGGATGGAAGACGATGCGCAGCGCATGTTGTGGCGCAAGCTGCTGTGGAATTGCGGGTTCAATGCGATCACCGCGATTACGCGACGTTTCGCCCGCGATGTGGCGGCCGATCCCGGAACGCTGGCCGTGATTCGCGATGCGATGCGGGAGACGCTGACGCTGGCGCTGGCCTGCGGCATTGGCCTGTCGGACGAGGATATGGAGAAGCATATCCGGGTGACGCTGGAGATGGGGCCGGTCAAGACCAGCATGTGGCAGGATATCGAGGCGGGACGCGCCACCGAGGTGGATCATATCAACGGCTATGTGGCGAGGGCAAGCGCGCGCCTGGGGCTGGATGCGCCGGTCAACCGGATGCTGGCCGCGTTGCTGCATGCGATCGAGGCGGGCGGCGCATGACGCATTGACCGCGGCCGGCCGCTTTGTTAGCAATCGCGCCCCTGAAAAAAAGGGGCGATTAGCTCAGCGGGAGAGCACTGCCTTCACACGGCAGGGGTCGCTGGTTCGAACCCAGCATCGCCCACCATTTCCACACGATTCTGCAGCCGCCTTCCGGGCGGCTGTTTTGTTTGGTGCATAGCGGTATAGCGAACAGCCTTTCGTTTTCGTTGGAATAAAAAAAGAGGCCCTGTGTTTCCACAAGTCCTTGGTGTGAATGGTGGGCAGGGAGGGAATCGAACCCCCGACACGAGGATTTTCAGTCCTCTGCTCTACCGACTGAGCTACCTGCCCGCTCAGCTTGCTGTCGAGGCGCGGATTATGGTTCAAAGCGCTCCCGATGCAAGCCCCAATTT
>JAJRVH010000069.1 GCA_021545625.1 Zetaproteobacteria bacterium | reverse complement strand
CCTCGATCACGGCCACCCTGCCCCCTGTCGGATAGAGGCCCGTGCGCGCATCGCAACAGATGGACACGCCCGCCTTACGCGGAATACCCCTCGCATCCAGCCGCTTCAGGGCCGTGGCCGTGAAGGTTTCCGGCGTATCGCCGACATGACGCATGAAACGCAGCCAGACATCCCGGCGACGCGGCGCCGGGACCCCGGCCGGCAACGCGCCGGCATTCAGGAAATCGACTATGAAGGAAAAACTCGGCCATCGCCTGGCCAGCGTGTGATGGTCACCCTGAACCTGCACGTTATGCCCCCACGGCAACCAGGCCGACGAGGTCTCGACGACGAAATCGGACTCCAGCAACGACTCCTCCCCGACATAGACGTTGAGCACTTCGATGCCTGCCAGTTCCGCGCCCTCCAGATAATTCAGCTGCCAGAGAAAATCACTGCCCGGCCGGATCTCCGATGCCTGGATATTGCCCTCTGGGCTGAAGCTTGCGAGGCTGGTCAGGATACGGGCCGCATTGGTTCCGAAGTGGGGCGTGGACAGGAACACCGCCCTCCGCACCGGATTTTCGGGGTGGTGACTGAGATACTGGCGCAGCAGCAGGCCGCCCATGCTGTGTGCAACGATGTCGACAACCCGATATTCGCTCAGAAAACGGTCGAGCTTCTCCTCCAGCACCTCGAGCGGCGGATAACGATTGGCGACAATGCCCGTGCGGTAGGTAAACAGATAGATATCGCGTTCCAGCCTGTCCTCCAGCGCCTTCAGCTTCACCGGCGACGGCCAGGTGAATTCGCCCCCGTTCCAGCCATGGATCAGAATCACCGGCACCCGCTCCGGATAGTCGCGCTGGACAAGCTCGTCCATCGTCTCCCAGGTATTCCACAGATCGATGGACACCTGCTCGCTGCTCCTGACCGAACAGGCTGACAGCGCAAACGCCAGCAATGCCGGCAACAAAAGTCGGAAAACGGACATGCGCGCATTCTTCGCGAATCGACGGCACTGGCAAGGATTGCCGCCGCGCTTGGCAAGCGAGGCGGCTTGTGTTCGCATGCGCCCATGAAAATGCTGTTCGATTTCTTCCCCGTACTGCTGTTCTTCGCCGCCTACAAATTCTACGACATCTATATCGCCACCGCCGTGCTGATTGCGGCCTCGGCCGTGCAGACCTTCGGGTCCCGGCTGATGACCGGCCGCTTCGAGAAAGCGCATCTGATCACGCTGGCGCTGGTGGCGTTGTTCGGCGGCGCAACGCTGCTGCTGCACGACGAAATCTTCATCAAATGGAAGCCTTCGGTCATCAACTGGCTGTTCGGCATCGTCTTTATCGGCTCCCATTTCATCGGCAAAAAAACGATCATCGAACGCATGATGGGCGGCAACATCGAACTACCGGCCCGGCTGTGGAGCAGGCTGAACCTGGCCTGGGCCGTCTTCTTTCTGTCGCTGGGCTTTCTGAACATCTATGTCGCGTTTTCATTCGACACCGACACATGGGTCAATTTCAAGATGTTCGGCCTGATGGGACTGACTTTTGCCTTCATCATCGCCCAGAGCATCTATCTGATGCGCCACATGCCCGCCGAACAGCTGTCGAAAAAGGAGTAGCCCCCTTTGACAGCCGTCGCCATGCGTCCATACTGTGTTATAATTCATAATGGAAGCGGAGGCGCCATGATCAAGAAGCTGACCCCCATCGGCAACAGTCTCGGCCTGATTATCGACCGGCCGATCCTGCAACTGCTCAATATCGACAGGGATACCGAGCTGGAGATCAGCACCGATGGCCAGACCCTGACCATCCGCCCCGCCCGGGCGAACGAAGAAGCCAGGGCAGACCAGACGGAGAACGGCGCCGCCAGGGCCACGTCGGTGCGTCAGGCCGCGCGCAGCCTGCTCGATGAATTCAGGGATGCGCTGAAATAGGGCCCCGGTCCTAGACCCGGGTCAGCCAGTCCATGTGCGACGGGCTGCGTCCGTGCACGACATCGAAATACCTGCCCTGCAGCCTTTCCGTGACCGGTCCGCGCACGCCTTCGCCGATGAGGCGGCCGTCCACCTCGCGGATCGGCGTCACCTCTGCCGCCGTGCCGGTAAAGAACGCCTCATCAGCCACATACACCTCGTCGCGCGTGATGCGCTTGACGACGACCCGATACCCGTCTTCCTCGGCCAGCTGCATGACCGTGGCGCGGGTGATGCCGTCCAGCGCGCTGGTCAGGTCGGGCGTATAGATCACGCCGTCGCGAACGATGAAGATATTCTCGCCCGATCCCTCGGCCACGAAACCGTCAACATCCAGAAACAGGGCCTCGTCATAGCCGTCGCGCTGCGCCTCGGCCAGCCCCAGCATTGAATTGATGTACTGACCGTTGGCCTTGGCCTTGCACATGGCGATATTGACATGATGGCGGGTATAGCTGGTCGTGCGGATGCGAATCCCCTTGTTGATGCCGTCATCGCCGAGATAGGCACCCCAGTTCCAGGCCGCGACAATGACATGCGTTTTCAGATTGTCGGCCCGCAGCCCCATGCCTTCCGAGCCGTAGAACACCATCGGTCGCAGATAGGCCGAAGCCAGGCCGTTATCGCGCACCGCGGCCAGCTGGGCGGCATTGATTTCGTCCTTCGAGAACGGCATCGGCATGTTCATGATATGCGCCGATCGGAACAGCCGGTCGGTGTGGGCCT
>JAJRVH010000068.1 GCA_021545625.1 Zetaproteobacteria bacterium | reverse complement strand
GGCAGTCTGCCGGGCATGGATAACCTTAGAATCGGCATCCATGTTGCAGACATCGAATCATTGCCATGGTTGCTGATGGTCGGTTCGGCGCTGGCGCTGGCGGTGCTGGCCTCGCTGGATACGCTGCTGACCTCGATTCTGGCCGATGTGTCCACCGGCTCGCGCCATCAGGCCAGACGCGAACTGATGGGGCAGGGCGCAGGCCATGTGCTGAGTTCCCTGGTCGGCGGCATGGCCGGCGCCGGCACGACCGGCGCGACGCTGGTGGCGATCCAGAGCGGCGGCCGGCAATGGGCGGGGCTTGTCACCGGCATCAGCATGCTGGTGCTGATCCTGTTCATGGGACCGGTGGCGGCCGTGCTGCCGATCAGCGTGTTTGCCGGCATCATCCTGCATGTCGCGATATTCAGCATGCTGGACCGGGATATTCCCCGCTGGATGCGCACGCCTCAGGCGCGGATCGACGGCATCATCGCGCTGATCGTGACCGGCGTGACGGTGTTTTACGACCTGATGGTCGCAGTCGGGCTGGGCGTGGCGCTGGCGGCGGTCGAGTTTATCCGTGCCCAGGTGCAGACGGCGGTGATTCAGCGACGCTGGAATCTGGCCGATCGCACCTCGTTGCGCCGGCGTCCGAAAAAGGAATGCCAGTGTCTGGCCAGCCATGCCGATGCCATTGTCGGTTACGATCTGAAGGGCACGCTGTTTTTCGGGACGACTGATCATTTGTTCGAGGCAATGTCCGCCGATCTGAATCGCGCCCGTTATATTATTCTGGATATGCGGCGCGTGACCCAGGTGGACCTGACGGCGGTGCGCCTGATCGAACATATGTATGGCATCATGCGCCAGCGCGGCGGCGAGCTGATTCTGGCGCATGCACCCAAAAGCATGGGGCTGGTCAAGCGGGAAGGCCACCGGCACGAGCGCCTGATCCCCTACCATGAGAATGTCAGGTTGCGGACCTTCTCCGATTCGGACCGGGCGCTTGAATATGCGGAGAACCTGTTGTTGCAGGAGCTGTGCGAGGATTCATGTGGCAGAGACGAGCGGGTAGAGCTGGAGAACAGCGAACTGATGTCGGCTTTCAGCGGGGCGGAGAAAAAGCTGCTGGTTCCGTTTTTCGAGATCAGGGCGTTCAAGGCCGGCGAATATCTGTTTCGCAGCGGCGAGCATGGCGAGGAGCTGTTCGTGATTCTGTCCGGCGAGGTCGAGGTGTTGTTGCCGTACGGCAGGAAAAAACGACTGCGTCTGGCAACCTTCGGTCCGGGCATGACAGTCGGGGAGGTGGCTTTTCTGGAGCCCGGTTCGCGCACGGCCGACGGACGGGTGACGATCGACTGCGAGGTGGCTGTGTTTCGCCATGATGCGCTCAAGCGGTTGTGCTGTGAACATGCGGATCTCGGCATGCGCGTATTGATGCGCCTGGGCCACGATATCAGCGAAAATCTGCGCATGGCCGACGCGGAGCTCAGGCGGCTGGCTTCCTGACGGGCTTATCGGGAGCAGCAGGATTCTCCTGACTGGAGGGGCGGGCAGCGCACATTGCCGTAGGAGCAGAACACGCAGCAGTCGCCGGGTCTGGGCCGGAGTAGTGTTTTGCATGCCTCGCATTCGTAAAACCACTGGCAGGCATCGGTCGGCATCGTTTCGGTTTTGCGGTGGCCGCATTCGGGGCAGGTGATGGTGGATTCAGTCTGCATGAGCTTTCTCCAGCTCCCTGAAACGCGCCAGGCAGCAGCGTCCGTCGGGGCTTCGTATCTCGCAGGCGCAAAGGCCGGCCCTTGTCTGGCGGACGACGAAGTCCCTGATGGCTCCGGCCGTGTGGTTCCGAAGTGCTGTGACATAGCCCGGTTCGGAAATGTCGAAGCAATGGCAGAGCATGGCCGGTCGATCCGGGTCAAAGGCTCGCAGCAGGTTTTTGGGAACCATATGCGATGCCGATATATAACCGGCAGGACAATCCCTGTTGGTGCAGAACGTGTAATCATCGTTTGCCAGGCTCTGGTTTTCCGGAAAACGGATCTGGTGCAGCATGGTTTGCCAGCTGGCCGGGATACAGCATTGCCTGCATGCAGGGCATGTGCTCCGGCTTTTGGTTTCCGTGTTGCAGCAAGCCATCATTTCGCCTTCTTCAGCAATGCATAGATGCTCAGGGAAAGAAAAAAGATCAGGGCGGGTATCAGCACGAGGTCCAGATATCCTGTCCAGGCAGCCAGCCCCAGCGCACCTGCCAACAGCACCAGTAGCGGCGTAAAGCAGCACAGGGCTGCAATGGCCGAGCCGATGATGCCAGTCGCGAGCATGCGGTTCATGGGGTGCCTTCCAGTGCTTTCAGCATCGGGCAGGGGTCGCTATCCTGCGATTGCTCGCACCGGGTGGCCATGTCCAGCAGCACCTCGCGCATCCGGGACAGTCTGGCGATGCGTTTTTCCATGTCCCGGGCCTTGGCAAGCGCGACGGCCCTGACCTTCCGGCAGTCATGCTGGCCCGAGCGGATCTCGAGAAGCTGGGATATTTCCTTCAGCGTGAAGCCCAGCTCCCTGGCCTGCAGGATAAACCTGAGCCGGGCCGCATCATGTTTCGAATATTGACGATAGCCCGACCGGGACCGGGCCGCCTCCGGCATCAGGCCGCGTTTCTCATAGTAGCGTATGGCATCGACGGATATGTCTGTCTGTTTTGCAAGTTGGCCGATTTTCATACCCGCTATCATAGACCCTGGAGCATGATCCAGGGTCAAGTATGTTTTCAGGCCAGCAGGTCCTCGATGTCGGCCCGGCTCAGGGGCGCGGGGAGGCGGGCGCCCATCTGGCTGACCACGCGGGCCGCGGCGTGACTGCCCAGATGGCCGGCCTGTTGCCAGGAGAGTCCGTTGGTGATGCCGTAGAGTACGCCGGCCGCATACATGTCGCCGGCGCCGGTGGTATCGACCGCATCGACGGCAACGCCCTCGATGGGCAGCACCTCCTGCTGATGCATGATGATTGATCCCTTTTTGCCCAGCGTCAGCGCGACATTTTCGCAGTGCCTGTGAATTTCCCTGGCGCAGTCGATGGGATCTTCCAGCCCCGTCAGGGCGCGGGCCTCCTGTTCATTGCAGAACAGCAGATCGACCGGCCCCCGGATCAGTTCCAGAAAGTGGTCGCGGCAGATGTCGATCAAAAACGGATCGGAGACGGTTAGCGCCACCCTGACGCCGTTGGATCTGGCCAGTTCGATCGCCTTCATTGCGGCATCCTTCGTCGGGCCGCCGGCAAACAGATAGCCTTCGACGTACAGATATTTCGCCCGGGCGATTTCGGATTCGACCAGGTCGTGGGGTTCCAGCGTCGCGGAAATGCCGAGATTGGTCAGCATCGTGCGCTGGGCATCGGGAGTGATCAGCACGACGCAGGTGCCGGTCTGGCCCGGTTCCTGCGGAATTTCGATGCGAATGCCGAGTTCCTGCATTTCCTCCAGATAGCGGCGGCCAAAGCTGTCCTCGCCGGTTTTGCACGCATAGGCGGCGCGTCCGCCCATATCGGCGATGCCAACGATGGTGTTGGCTGCCGAGCCGCCGGAACAGTAGTGCACCTGATGATCGGCCAGCGCTTCGAGAATGCTCTTCTGACGGGTTTCGTCCACCAGTGTCATGATGCCCTTGTCGATTCCGTGCCTTGCCAGAAAAGCATCGTCGCAGCGCACCTGCAAATCCATGATCGCGTTGCCCACGCCGAAAACATCGTATGTCATATCGTTGCTCCTTTGCCTGTCTACTGGCCCGCGACGGTCATGGCGTCGATGGCGACGCTGGGGACGGCGACCGATCCGAACCATGTCAGATCCGAACCGACCTGACGGATGTTTGCAAACATCTCTTTCAGGTTGCCGGCGATCGTGACGCCCTGCACCGGTTTCGAGATGCGTCCGTTTTCGATCAGAAAACCGCCGGCGCCGCGCGAGTAGTCGCCGGTGACGCCGTTGACGCCGAAACCGATCAGCTCCGTGACCAGCAGGCCGTGGTCGATGCCGTCGATGATGGTCTGCTGGTCGTGTCCGCCGCCCTGCCAGATGACATTGGACGGACCGATACCGGTATCGCCGGTCAGCCCGCGTCGCGCATGGCCGGTGGCCTCGCATTGCAGGCGGCCGGCGGCATAGCGATCGGTCAGAAAGCCGGTCAGCCGCCCCGCATCAATCAGGGTTCGCCTGCGGCAGCGGGTACCCTCGCCGTCGAACAGCCGGTTGGCCAGACCTTCGTCATGGTCGGGGTCATCGACGATGTTGACGAAACCGGGAAAGATCATCCGGCCATTGTCCCCGGCCAGAAAGCTGCGCTTTTGCAGCACGGCCCTGCCGTTGATGGCACCGGTCAGGTGGCTGATCAGCGAACTGGCGACGCGCGGCTCGAACACGATCGTGGCCCTGCCGCTGTCCATGCCGGAAGCACCGAGGCGCCGAACGGCGCGTTCGGCGGCTTCGCCGGCGATATGCTCCGGGCTTTTCAGGCGTTTGGCGAGCAGGGCGCGATGCCATGCGTAATCGCGCTGCATCTGCTCGCCCGTGCCGGCAATGACCGAGACGCTGAGCGAGGCCGAGGATTTGCTGTAACCGGCGGCAAAGCCGTCCGAGGCAGCATAGGCGACGCGGGATGTGCCGAACGAGGCATCGGCGCCTTCGCTGTTGCTGATCTCGGGGCTGTAGGCGCGGGCAATGGCCTCGCATGCCAGCGCCGCATCCCGGGCCTGGTCGATTGTCCATCCCGAATCGCGTTCGGGGTGTCGCTGTTGCCAGTCAGCGATGGCCGTCGCATCGGGATGCTCGGCGCCGACCGGTGGCACGGCATCCGGGTCGGGTTCGGAAATGCGGGCCATGGCCACGACCTGTTCGGCCAGCGTGCGCAGCCCCGCTTCGGACACATCGGTGCCCGAAGCCGTGGCAAAGGCCAGGCCTTTCGGGGTTTCCACGAATGCACGCAGGCCGATGCCGCGGCCATCCTCACGCTCGACGGATTCGATCTGGCCGTTGCGTATGCAGATCGAGTTGCCGGTATCGGCGACGGCCAGCGCATCGGCATGCACAGCTCCGGCTTTCAGGGCCGCCTCGACCAGTTGTCCGGCCTGCAGCGAAAGATCCGTTTGCCTGTTCCGGATGTCGCTCATGCCTGCGTACCTCCGATCGTCAGTTCATCGATGCGGATCGTCGGCAGGCCAACGCCCACCGGCACGCTCTGGCCGCCCTTGCCGCAGGTGCCGACGCCGGGGTCAAGCTGCAGATCGTTGCCGATCATCGATACCTTCTGCAGTACCTCGTGTCCCGAACCGATCAGCGTCGCGCCCTTGACCGGATACTGGATCCTGCCACCTTCGACGTAATAGGCCTCGGAGGTGGTAAAGACGAACTTGCCCGAGGTGATGTCGACCTGGCCACCGCCGAAGTTGACTGCATAGATGCCGCGCTCCAGCGAGGTGAGAATATCTTCCGGGCGGTCCTTGCCGGCCAGCATGAAGGTGTTGGTCATGCGCGGCAGTACCGGGTGCGCGTAGGATTCGCGCCGGCCGTTGCCGGTCGGCTGCATGCCCAGCAGGCGTGCATTCTGGCGGTCCAGCAGGTAGCCGGTCAGGATGCCGTCCTCGATCAGCACGGTGCGCTGGCTCTGCGTGCCCTCGTCGTCCACCGACAATGAGCCGCGGCGCTCGGCGATACTGCCGTCATCGACCACGGTGATACCGGGCGCGGCCACGCGTTTCCCCATCTTTTCGGAAAACACCGATGTACCCTTGCGGTTGAAGTCGCCCTCCAGTCCGTGGCCGATTGCCTCGTGCAGCAGGATGCCCGGCCAGCCGGGGCCAAGCACGACCGGCATGCTGCCGGCCGGAGCCTCCCTGGCATCGAGGTTGAGCACGGCCAGACGCACGGCCTCGCGCACCAGTCGTTCGGCCTCGTCGCCTGCAAGCAGGCGTTCCAGCGGGAAGCGTCCGCCGCCGCCGGCGCTGCCGGTTTCGCGCTTGCCGTTTTCCTCGACGACGACCGAGATGTTCAGCCGGACCAGCGGCCGGGCATCATGAATATGGGTGCCGTCCATGCGTATGATGTGGATGTCGGAAAAGGAGGAGGCGATGCTGGCAAACACCTGCCTGACGCGCGTATCGATGCTGCGCGCCAGCCGGTCCAGCCGTTCGAGCATGTCCTTGCGCGCGGTCAGTGGCACATGCAGGGCCGGATCGTCCTGCTGGTACAGGCGCGGTGCGGCGCCGGCCGCATGGATGGCAACCGGGGCGCGAGGCTGTTCGCCGCCGGCAATGGCGCGGGCCGCGCGGGCGGCCTCCATCAGCGCTTCCGGCTCGAGGCGATCGGTATAGGCGTGGCCTGCCGCTTCGCCCCTGATCACGCGCGCGCCAAGTCCCTGATGAGAGGACGCCGAGATATGCTTGACCCGCCCTTCCTCGAGCGCCAGCGATTCGGATGTGCCCTGTTCGATATAGAGATCGCCGTCATCGGCGCCGGCCGGCAGCATACGGGCCAGCATGCTGCTCAGGGTTTCGGGAGCGACCGGGAGTTCGTGCTGTTGATTCGGAATGCGGGACATGGCGCGCAATCTTCATGTCCGTCCTGGCGCGTCAAGGGTGACGGGCATATAAAAGATGCCTAGTCTGATGCGATGGTGGTACTTGTGCGCATGACGGATCCGTTGTTGCTGCAGATTCTTTGCGATGCCCTGTCGGCGCGCGGTATCGTGTGCCGGGTCGAGAATGCGGGCATGAATGCGCTGATGCCGTTGCCCGGCGTGATGGATGCGAGAGTGCTGGTCGAGGAAAGGGAATACCGGGCGGCCCGGCGGGTGCTGGAGGACCTGGACATGTCCGGCAGCGCTTCGGAGGACGGTGCGTGATCCGGGGCATGCTTTGTCTGCTGTCCGGGTTCAGGCATTTGCTGGCCGACGGGGGGCTGCGGGCCATCCTGTGGCGCATGCTGGGCTTGCTGGCGCTGCTGATGTTGTTGCTCGGCGCCGGCGCGTTTGAACTGGCGCAGGTTCTGGCCGAGCGGTTTATTCCGACCGGCGATGCCTGGTATGTGGATATGCTGGCCTGGCTTTCATGGCTGTTTTCGCTGTTGCTGGCCTTTGCCGTTGCGCTGGTAGGTTATGTCGTGTTTGGCGCGGTCGCGGCTGCCCCATGGCTGGATGCGCTGGCCGAACGTGCCGAAATCGGTGCGCCAGTCACTCGGTCCGGGCGCTGGTGGCAGGTGGTGCTGGGCAGTATCGGTAATGCATGGATGCCGTTGCTGCAGTTTATTCCCTATGCCCTGCTCTCGCTGTTGCTGTTGCTGGTGCCGGTATACGGTACGGCCGTGGCCGGTGCCGTCTGGGGCTATGCGGGTCTTCGTTTGCTTGCCTATGAGTTTATGGATACGCCGGCCTCCCGTCGCGGGTGGCGCTGGCCGGAGCGCAGACGGGAGATGGAGGCGAAGCGCTGGTTTTACCTGGGCTTTGCCGGGTTTGCCAGCCTGCTGTTGCTGCTGCCGGGGTTGAATCTGCTCGTGCTGCCCGCCGCGGTTGTTGGTCTGAGTCGCCATTTTTCATTGGCGGACGATGGCGTCGCCGTTCCGGAAACATCTTCTCCGTAATTTCACCTTGCGCATATCTGAAAACCGGCTACATTAAAATCCGTTAATAAAAAATGCTTGCATCCGCTTTTCGGGATGTGTAAAGTTGCATTGAAAATCAATCTTTATGAACAAGGAGGTGGCCAGGTGTCTGCAAATGTTTCTTCTGAGGCTCCGGAATACAATTTAACCATCGTCAAATGGTTCGCGGTTTGCGCCGTGCTTTATCTGGTCGTCGGCGCGCTGGTCGGCGATATTGTGGCCTGGGAACTGGCTTTCCCGTCCCTGAACCTGAATGAGTATATGACCTTCGGTCGCCTGCGGCCCCTGCATACCAATGCGGTGATCTTCGCCTTCGGCGGTTGCACGCTGATGGCGACGGCATTTTACGTCGTGCAGCGCACCTGCGCGGTGCCGCTGTGGAGTGACAGGCTGGCCTGGTTCACTTTCTGGGGCTGGAATGCGATTATCGTCAGCGCGGTGATCTCCTTCCCGATGGGCTGGACTTCCGGCAAGGAGTATGCGGAGCTCGAGTGGCCGATTGATATCGCCATCGCCGTCGTCTGGCTTTCCTATATGTTCAATTTCATTATGACCATCGCCAACCGCAAGACCTCGCATATCTATGTGGCCAACTGGTTCTTCCTCGGCATGATGGTCATGATCACCTATCTGCACGTCGTGAATTCGCTGGCCGTGCCGGTGACGATGACCAAGTCCTATTCGCTGTTCTCCGGCGTGCACGATGCGATGATCCAGTGGTGGTGGGGGCATAACGCAGTGGGTTTCTTCCTGACGGCGGGTTTCCTCGGCATCATGTATTATTTCATTCCGAAGCAGGCCGATCTGCCGATCTTCTCCTACCGCCTGTCGGTGCTGCACTTCTGGGCCCTGATGTTCGGCTATGTCTGGCTGGGTGCCCATCATCTGCAGTATACGGCGCTGCCCGACTGGGCCGGTTCGCTGGGTGCAGCGGTTTCGATCGCGATGATCATCCCGTCCTGGGGTGGCGCGATCAATGGCCTGATGACGCTGTCCGGAGCCTGGAACAAGTTGCGCGATGACTATGTGTTGCGCTTCCTGGTCGTGTCGCTGGCCTTCTATGCGATGTCCACGTTCGAGGGGCCGGTGATGTCGCTGAAGACGGTGAACGCGCTTTCCCATTATACTGACTGGACGATCGGCCATGTGCATTCCGGAGCGCTGGGCTGGGTGGCGATGGTATCGATCGGCGCGATCTACCATCTGGTTACGCGCCTGTGGAAAACCGAGATCTATTCGGTTGGTCTGGTGAACAGCCATTTCTGGATTCATACCATCGGCACCGTGATCTATATCTGCGCGATGTGGGTGTCGGGCATTATGCAGGGACTGATGTGGCGTGCCACCGACGATTACGGCAACCTGGCCTATACCTTTGCCGAGACGGTTTCGGCAATGCATCCCTACTATGTGCTGCGCTCCGTCGGCGGCGTGCTGGTGCTGCTGGGTGCGCTGATCATGCTGTACAATATCACCATGACGATACGCACCGCCGGTCAGCCGAAAGCGGCTGCGGCCCGGGCCTGAGGGAGGTTTGATATGACATTCCAGGAAAAACTCGAAAAGAATATCTGGGGTCTGCTGATTATGGTGGCTATTGTCGTGTCGGTCGGTGGCATCGTGGAGATCGTGCCGCTGTTCTATCTCGACAATGTGATCGAGAAGCTGGATAAGAGCGAGGACAGCATCCGTCCGTATACGGCCCTGGAGCTTGAGGGGCGCGATGTTTATATCCGTGAGGGATGCTATCTCTGTCATTCGCAGATGATCCGCCCGTTCCGCGACGAGAAGGAACGCTACGGCCATTATTCGCTGGCGGCCGAGTCGAAATACGACCACCCGTTCCAGTGGGGCTCCAAGCGTACCGGGCCTGACCTGGCCCGTGTCGGTGGCAAGTATTCCGACGAATGGCATATTCAGCATCTGAAGGCGCCGCGCTCGCTGGTGCCCGAGTCGGTGATGCCGAACTACCCCTTCCTGGCCGAGCACAAGATCGACGCATCGCTGACCGAGAAGAAGATGCGGGCGCTGGCCATGGTGGGCGTGCCCTATACCGACAAGGATTTTGCAGGTGCAGCGGATGCGGTACGGGGCAAGACCGAGATGGATGCGCTGGTCGCCTATCTGCAGGTGCTGGGCACGATGGTGAAGTTCCAGCCCGGGAAGGATTACCGTGAGTGAGGCTATCCGGGACTTTTTCCACACCGACTGGGAGTCGATGACCCACGTCGACTGGACCGGACTGATTATCGTGCTGGTGCTGACGGTGCTGATGATTGGCCTGTATGTCTGGGTGTTCAGGCCGTCCAACAGGGATAAGTTCGAGCAATACCGTGATTTCGTGAATCAGGATCTGGACGAAAAGGAAGATATCAGAAAGGAGGTTGGACATGGCGAAACAAGATAAACCTCAACATGCACCGGATACGGGCCATGAATGGGATGGCATTCGGGAGCTGACCAATCCGCCGCCGCGCTGGTGGATGATCGCCTTCCATGCCAGCTGGATCTGGTGCGTGGTCTATTTCATCCTCTATCCGGCCATTCCGCTGGTTCACGAATCCACGAAGGGCATTCTGGGCTGGACGATGATCAAGGAATACAAGCAAGCTGTGGCTGAAAACGAAGCGATCAAGGCGCCATATCTGAAAAAGGTTGCCGATATGGATGGCCAGGCTTTGCTGGCGGATGAGGGCATGAAAAACTTTGCCGAATCCTCGGCCAAGGCTCTGTTCGGCGACAATTGTGCCGGTTGTCATGGTGCCGGCGGGCAGGGTGCGCCGGGTCTGTTCCCGGTGCTGGCTGACGATGACTGGCTGTACGGCGGTGATATCGACACGATCATCGAGTCGATCACCGACGGACGCCAGGGCGATATGCCGGCCCATGCGGATATGCTTACCGATGAACAGATCGACGAAATGGCCGATTTCGTGATCGCTGCCTCGGAGGGCAAGGCGACACGCGAACAGTTCGCCAGGTTTGATGAGTACGGCTGCTCCGGCTGCCATGGCGAGAATGCGCAGGGCGGTGCGATCAACGAGCTGGGTACGGGGGGCGCCAATCTGACCGACAGTATCTGGCGCTTCGGAAGCAGCCGGGAGGAGATCCTGCGCACGATTCGCTATGGTGTGAATCAGGAGGATGTACCGAATACGCGCGTGGCCATTATGCCGGCCTTCGGCGAAAAGCTGAGTCCCGAGGCTATCAAGATGCTGGCCGTCAAGGTGCATGAATTTGGCGGCGGAAAATAAGCCGGAGACAAGGAGGTAGTCATGGATGCGGTTGTGATCGGTACCATCATTTCACTGGTCGGCACGCTGATTGTCATCGGCTATCTGGCGTACAAGATCATCAGACTGGTCAACAGCGACGAAGGCGAATAGCGTAGGATGAAAAGCAGACGGGGAGGCTTGATGCCTCCCCTTTTGCGTTTGGTTCAGCAACAGGGAGTCATCATGTCGGAAAGGAAAGAAGGCCAGAGCATTGAAGAGATTTATGCCGATGCGGTGCACTGGCATGTCAATACCGGTGGCGAAACCATCCATGCCAAGCGGATGGGAGGACGTTTCCGCAGCCTGAAATGGTGGACCGGCTCGCTGTGGCTGCTGTTCTTTCTGTCTCCCTATGCACGCTGGGAAGGACATCAGGCAATTCTGTTCGATATCCCTCACCGCCAGTTCCATTTTTTCTCCCTGACCATCTGGCCGCAGGATATATGGATGTTGTCGCTGGTGTTGATCCTGCTGGCCATGACGCTGTTCGGTGTCACAGCCGTGGCCGGGCGCGTCTGGTGCGGATATTTTTGTTTCCAGACTGTATGGACGGACTGGTTCACCTGGCTGGAGGACAAAATCGAAGGCAACCCGATCCAGCGACGCAAGCTTGATGCCGCCCCCTGGGATGCGCGCAAGATTCGCCTGAAGCTGTTCAAGCACAGCCTGTGGCTGCTGATTGCAATCCTGACTGGTGTGACCTTCGCCGGCTATTTTACCGATATTTACCGGCTGTGGGTGGATTATCTGACACTTCAGGCGCCGCTGGTCGCCTGGGTCGTACTGGCTGCGTTTATCTTCGGTACCTATGTATTTGCCGGTTTCATGCGCGAACAGGTATGTTTCTGGCTGTGTCCCTATGCCCGTATCCAGGGGGTGATGGTGGACAAGGATACGATTTTGCCGACCTATGACGCGAAACGCGGCGAGCCACGCGGCAAGAGTCGAGGCGGGGACGAGGCGCGGGGCGATTGCGTGGACTGCAAGCTTTGCGTGGCCGTGTGCCCGACCGGCGTCGATATCCGCGAAGGCATGCAGGAAGGCTGTATCACCTGCGGCATGTGCATCGATGCCTGTGACAGCGTGATGGAAAAGGTCGGACGTCCGAAGGGGCTGATCCGGTACATGTCGGAAAAGGAAATGCTGGGCGAGCGGCTGCCGCCGCTTTACCGGCGTCCGAGGGTCATCGTTTACAGCGCGATCTTTCTGTTGTCGGTGTCGGGCATCCTGTACGGACTGACCCATATCCCGCCGGTCGAGTTGTCGGTGGTGCACGAGCGGCAGCCACTGTTCATGCAGATGTCCGATGGCAGCATTCAGAACAAATATACCTTCAAGGCGGTCAACAAGACGCCCGAGGATTTGCGCCTGCGTCTGAGTGTCAGCGGCGTGCCGGGGCTGCAGCTGCTGGCGGCGGACGGCGATACGGTGACCCTGAAGTCGGGCAAGACGATTCCGTTCCATGTGTTTCTTCGGGCCCGCAGGACGCAACTGAAGCAGGCGAATACGCCGGTTCGTTTTCGCCTTCAGGGTATCGACAAGCCGGAGATCAGCCTTGAGTATGAATCGGTATTTATCGGCCCGTCGAAGGCCTAGGAGGGTGCCATGAATATGAAGGAGCAGGTCAGAACGGATCTGAAAAATCCGTGGTTGCGCGGCATTATCGCCGCCGTTGTGGTGACGGTCGGCGTCAATGTCGTTTTCATCGCCTATGCATTCATGTCGCCACCGAATCTGGTGGTCAGGGATTATTACGAGAAGGGCAAGCGCTATTTTCACGAGGAGGCCCTGCGCGAGCAGGCGGCCGTGGATGGCTGGCGCCTGCAACTGCTGCCCCCGGCCACACCGAAGGCGGGCAAGCTTCAGCCCTGGCGTCTTTATGCGATGGATCATCAGGGCAGGCCGCTACGCACGGGGCAGGTGACGCTGTTCGCCTATCGGCCCAGCGATGCATCCTACGACTTCAGGGTCGATATGCCCTATACCGATATCGGTACCTTTATGCGCGAGATCAGTTTCCCGTTGCCGGGTCACTGGGATCTGATTGCCCAGATTCGCTCGGGAGAGCGCAGCTATGATGTCGCCAAACGCATCTTCGTCGCCGATTAGAGCGCAGGGTCGTTTCATGTGCAACCGGCTGTCGGATATGGCTGAGTGAGCGGGCAATCCGGCTGCTATCATTGCGGTCTTCCGGTTACGGGTTTCAGCGCCTGTCATGGCGAGATCGATGGCGAGAGGCGGGCATTCTGCTGTTCCGGCTGTCTGACGGTCTGCCAGGCCATTCATGACTCGGGACTCGATGAGTTCTATCGCAAGGTATATCGCCGCGAAGTGCAACTGGCGCCGCCGCCGGATATGCCGGCCGATCTTGATCAGTACGATCTGGACGAGGTGAGGCGGGAATTCGTTCGCGAGGACAGTGATGGCAGCTGCGAGGCGATGCTGCTGATTGATGGCATTCATTGCGCCGCCTGTGTCTGGCTTATCGAGCGGGTGATGTCCGATATGCCTGGCGTGCAGAAGGCCGAGGTTAACCTGGCGCACAAGCGTCTGCAGATCCGCTGGAAGAGAAATCAGATCAGGCTGTCCGAGATAATGCGCAGGCTGGCCGCGATTGGCTATGCGGCCGTGCCGTTCAATCAGGAAGCCCTTGAGGGGCAGGTCCGGCGCAGCAATCGCAGGCTGTTGTTTCGTATGGCTTTTGCCGGCTTCGGCGTGCTGAATATCATGTGGATATCGATCGCCCTTTATGCCGGCGCATTTTCGGCCGATGCGGGCGGTTATGCGCAGTTTTTTCACTGGGTCAGCTTTGCCATTGCAACGCCCGTGCTGTTCTATTCCGGCGGTCCGTTTCTTGCCGGTGCGGCCAGCTCCCTGCGACACGGGCGGTTGAATATGGACGTGCCGATTGCGATCGGCGCGCTGGCCACGTGGGGCTATTCGGTATTCCAGACACTGGCCCGGCATGAACATGTGTATTACGACACGGTGGTGACCTTTTTGTTCGTGATTCTGGTCGGCCGTTATCTGGAGGCGCTGGCCCGTCGCAATGCGACATCGGCAACGACCCGGCTGATGGAGCTGCAACCGCGCATGGCTACCCGTATCCGCGGTGATGGCGGCGAGGAACGCGTGGCTGTGCGCAAGCTGAAAGCCGGCGATATTGTGCTGGTCCGGCCCGGCGACAAGGTTCCGGCTGATGGTCTGATCATCGACGGGGAAGGGCATGTCGATGAGTCGATGCTGACCGGCGAATCAAGACCGGTGCACAAGCATTGCAATGAACGCCTGTCGGCAGGCACGGTGAACGGCGAGGCGCCTTTGCGGATGCAGGTCGAGCAGACAGGTGCCGGTACGACGCTGGCCCGTATCATTCATCTGGTGGAGGCGGCTCAGGGCTCGAAGGCCAGGGTGCAGCGTATCGCCGACCGGATTGTACCCTGGTTCGTATTCGTGACGCTGTTGCTCGCGGCATCCACCTTTGCCTACTGGCTGGGCCAGGATTTCGAAAAGGCTCTGTTGGCCGCTGCCGCGGTGCTGATTATTACCTGTCCCTGTGCCCTGGGGCTGGCAACTCCGATGGCTGTTTCGGTGGCGGCGGGCCTTGGCGCCCGGCACGGGTTGCTGGTGCGTAATGGCGAGGCGCTGGAAGCACTGGCCGGTATCGATCATGTCGTGTTCGACAAAACGGGGACCCTGACCGAAGGCGCGATGCGCGTGACGGAGATTTGCCCCGTGGATGGACGGGATGCGTCGGAGATGTTACAGATGGCGGCCGCGGTTGAGATGCACTTTACGCATCCTTTGGCCAGGGCGCTGGCGGGCGAGGCGGAGGCGCGGGGATTGTCGCTGCCGGACTGTCGCGAGGCGCATGCCTGCAATGGCGGCGTGGCTGCGACGGTTGCCGGCAGACAGGTGTTGCTCGGCAGTGCCGTGCTGATGAAAGAGCGAGGCATGGCGATGGATGTCGGGCAGGCATCCGGCGATGGTGCGTTGGTATGGATGGCGGTCGACGGGCATCTGGCTGGCCTGTTCAGACTCAAGGACCGGTTGCGGCAGGATGTCGTCGCGTTGATCGAACAAATTCTCGATATGAAAGCAGGGGTGACGGTGCTGACCGGCGATTCGAAGCAGGCTGCCGCCGCGCTGGCCGGGCATCTTGGAGGAGACATCGAGGTGATCGGCGAGGTGTTGCCGGAGGACAAGGCGCACTATGTCAGCCTGTTACAGAAGCAGGGAAAAAAGGTGTTGATGGTGGGGGACGGTGTCAACGATGCACCGGCTCTGGCATGTGCCGATGTCGGGTTGGCGATGGGTTCGGGTACCGATGTGTCGATGGAATGCTCCGATGTCGTGCTGATGGGCTCCGAGCTGAGCCGAATTCCGTTTGCGCTGGCGCTGGGGCGCCAGACCCTGAGAACGATCCGGCAAAACCTGTCGCTTTCGCTGGCCTATAACCTGATTCTGGTGCCGCTGGCGATGGCTGCGCTCGTTACCCCGGTTTTTGCTGCCATTGCGATGCCGGTCAGTTCTCTGCTGGTGATTGGCAATGCAGTGCTGATCCGGTGGCGCACATGCCTGCCGCAACCGGAACGGGCATAACGAAAAGCGGCCGACGCTAAGGCCGGCCGCTTCACTTCCCGGGGGAGGAAGAGGGGGTTACTGCAGTGTTTTCAGGAAGGCAACGACGGCCTCGGCATCGTCGCCGCATTTTTTCTGTTTGCCCATCCTGGTTTTGGCATGTTCGTCACCGGTCAGATCCCTGATGGCTTTCTTGGAGTCGCAAACCCAGGCCTTGAGGTTTTCTTCGTTCCATACCCAGTCGGCATTTTTCAGAGCCTTGCTGTATTTTTTGAAATCCGTGCTGCCGGCTTTCTTGCCGACGATGCCGAACAGGTTGGGGCCGGTCTTGTGGCGGCCGCCCTGTTCGAAAGTGTGACAGGCCTTGCACTTGCTTTCCGGTCCGGCCCATGCGGTGCCGGCCAGGCTGCCGCCCAGCAGAGCTACCGAGGCTGCCATGACGATCATCCTTTTCATATGCACCTCCTGTTGTATCCCTATAAGATGTATTTATAATGCAATTTATGTCATGTGCGATACGACTTGTCAACGAAAATACTGAGCCGTAGGTCCGGGGCATGCTAGTATCCTGGATACAGGTCTTGCGGAGGAACTATGAGTGTTATCTATGGTCTGATTCCGGGTATGATTTTGCTGGGACTGGTCAGCGTGCTGGTGTTTTTCTGGGCGGTCAGAAGCGGTCAGTATGAGGATATGGAAGGGCCGGCGCATCGAATTCTGGATGACGATGATATGCCGGCAGCGCCGGAAAAGAACGAACAAGATGCGGATGACGATCGTTTATGACGACAGGGGCCTCGCTGCTGTTGCTGCTGTCGATGGGCTTCTTCGGAAGCATCCATTGTCTCGGCATGTGCGGCGGACTGGTTTCGGCGCTGAGTCTGAGCCGGCCCCGAACCTGGTGGCGCGGGCTGATCGCCTATCAGTTTGGCCGTGTCATGACCTATGTCCTGCTGGGGCTGCTGGTGGGCATGGCGGGGGCGGGGCTGAGTGGCTTCGGCGGCCATGTTGTACAGCAGGGGCTGGCATGGTTCGCCGGCATGGCCATGGCGGTTTTCGGGCTGAATCTGGCCGGCGTGTTACCCGATATTCTGGCACGTCCGACGGCCCGGGTATCGCAAAAGCTTGGCCTGAGCAGGCTTGCGTACCACCTGGCACAGCAGGCGCGTCTTTCAGGCTGGTTCAGCATGGGGCTGGCCAATGGTCTTTTGCCCTGTGGTTTGGTTTATGCAGCCCTGGCGCTGGCCATGAAATCCGGCGATATAACCATGTCGGCGCTGATGATGGTGTGTTTTGGCCTTGGGACGGTGCCTGCCATGGTGCTGGCGCCGGCTGCCCTGCAGCGCATCGCGCCGGCACTGCGCGGCTGGCTGCTGCGCGCGGCCGGCATATTGCTGTTATTGATTGGCCTGCTGACGATTTGGCGGGGCAGCGGCATGCCGCTGCATCATATGGGGTAGCGGCTCATGGCCGGGGAGTTGTAAAATAAAGGCTCGCGGTGCCGTCCTGACTCAGGGTGGCCGTCAGGCCGAGACTCCGATATGTCATCGATATGTCGCCGCTTCCATTCTTTTTCGAGCTGTCGGGTTTTCCAAAACGCGCCTTCAGGTCTTCGGGGGTGATACGGGCGCTGGGAATCAGGGTCAGCGCATGAATGGGCAGGGAAAGCGCCCGTTCATGATCCTGTGCGGCGATATTCATGCGGGCGACGCTGTTCGGATACAAATGCGGTCGGGTGGCCCGCTTTTCGATATCATGCAGCAGCGGGATATCGGCATCCAGCAACAGGATGACCCTGGTATGGTCGGCAATGGACGGAAAATAGGCTTCCAGTGTTATGCCCGCCTTCGGGTGGCCCTTCGGATAGATGTACAGGGCCACATCGCTGCGACTTTTCAGGCGGGTTTCAGCTTCCCGTAGCGTGGTTTGATCGAGGATGAGTCCCAGCACATGCAGCCGGCCGTTATCATCCAGCCAGGCGCCCGGCTCCTGCCGGCCGGATTTGAGCTGCATGCTGTTCCAGGCGAATACCAGTGCGGTGATGGCCACGACGCCCAGCATGATGAGCAGCCACCAGCGGTCTCTAAGGCGGCTGTCGTCGGGGGTGTCTGCATTCATAGACGGGCTCCTGTGCCTGCAAGGCCCGGGCATGCTAGCCGGTTTTACCGGATTTTCATCCAAATGGCAGTTGCAGTGATCGTGCGCGGTTTGCGATGGCGCCTTATGATCGCCCAAGCTGTTTACGCGCCCGTTTCAGGCTGTGTTCGATGTTGGGCTCAAGATGAATGCCATCATCGCCCAGAATGCCGGCCTGGGGTAGCCACGCCCGATGCCATTATCATGTTGGCGGGCGCATGGTGAAGCGATCAACGCTGGCTGATGCCAACCGTTCGCGTCCGCATCAGATCTATCTGGAGTTATTCCACTGGCTGCTCAGTCGGGCGCGTGACGGCAAGACAGGCAAGGATATGGTTTCGCCTGATCGATTCCACCACGATTGATCTGTGCAAGCAGCGCTTTGCGTGGGCTCACTTCCGCAGTGGCAAGGCAGGTGTAAAGATACACACCGTGTACGACCCCGATGCCGAGGTGCCAGTCTTCTTCAACATCACTACGGCCAGGTGCCATGACCGCAAGGCGGCCAGAAACCTGCCATTGTTACCGGGAGCCACTTATGTGTTTGATCGGGCCTACAACGATTACGGCTGGTTCCATGCGATGTGCGGGCAGGATATCCGTTTCGTCACACGCCTGAAGTCCAATGCCCGGTATGAAACCGTCGAGCTACGAGCTGTCTCCGAGGCGGGGGTGATGGAGGATGCGCTGATCCGACTTACCTCGACCCGTGGCAAGGAACAGTGTCCACGGTTATTGCGGCGCATCCGGTTCGTTCGCGAGGAGGATGGAAAGCAACTGGTCTTTATC
>JAJRVH010000001.1 GCA_021545625.1 Zetaproteobacteria bacterium | reverse complement strand
GAACCATCAGCTCCACAGGGTAAGGTGGACGACCACCCTTGCTGCGGTCACGCTGCGGAAGCGACAGCTCAACTTCATGCGCAATCTCCGCAAAGTCGATCAGCTCTTCAAAACGACGCAATACATCTCCAGGTTTATCCAGCCTGCTTTCTCGTTCCGACGCGGCAAAAAGACTCTCTCGTATCATCTCAGAAAACCTCCGTGCTTTGTGTGTAGAATCTCATAAATAAACCGGCTTTTCGAGGTTCCCAAAAGGGCTATTGCTTAGTTTTCGGGCGGCAACTATAATACCGGAAAACTATAAAAGGCGGCCTTCATGCCCAAGTACAAGCGCTTTCACGACACATCGGTCAGCGAAAAGATCCTCGACTCGATGTTTCTGGTCACCATCGGCATCGCCTACCTTTTCGCACTGCTGAATCTCTACTATACGCACGAAGGTCGTGACGGAGAACCGGGACTGTCAGTCCAGGACGTGGTCATCGCCTATCACGGCAGCCATAACCAGACCCGGCTGGGAGCGGCGATCAATGGCCCGATGGCCACCAACCTTCCGAATCTGGCCGCCAAGCGCGAAATTCTCGACTGGATCGGACATGGCACGCCCGAGGACGAGTTCAACGAAAAAATCAAACCGATCCTCGATAACAACTGCATTATGTGCCACTCGGCCGAAAGCGGCATGTCGATTCCGCACCTGACTTCCTATGCCGATGTGGTCAAGCTGACCGAAACCGATACCGGCGCCACCATCCCGGCACTGGTCCGGGTATCGCATATCCATCTTTTCGGCATCGCTTTCATCCTGTTCTTTGTCGGCCGCATCTTCCTGCTGTGTGAAATGAACGTGACGCTGAAGCGTGTCTATGTGGCGCTGCCCTTCATCTTCCTGCTGCTGGATATATCCTCCTGGTTCATTACCAAGATCATTCCGGAATTCGCCTATGTCGTGGTTGCGGCCGGCGGACTGGTCGGCGTGACCTTCGGCCTGCAGATCCTGATCAGCCTGTATCAGATGTGGTTTTACAAACCCAGGGTCGTACCGGTGGAGATGTAGACAGCTTACCAGTCCTTCCGGCGCAATCTCTCCTCCCGGACGATTGCCCCCGACAGGATCAGCATCACTCCGGGGCCGTGTGCCATCGGAGCATAACAAGAAGGAAAAGGAGATGATCATGAAAAAAACAATTGCAGTGATGATTGCCGCGGCAGCCTTCGGCCTGACCTCGCAGGTGGCAATGGCCGAGGTCGACGGAGCCAAGGTCTTCAGCAAGAAGTGTAAAATGTGCCACAAGATCGACAAGAAGAAGGTCGGCCCGGCCGTCAAGGATATGAGCAGCGACCCGGCCGTGCTCAAGCAGGTGATTTCCGAAGGCCGCAAGATGATGCCGAAATTCGGCAAGAAGCTGAATGCCGAGGAAATCGACGCGGTCGTAGCCTTCATCAAGAGCAACCAGTAAACAGATATCCGTTTCGAACGGCCCCGAACGGGGCCGTTCATCATCGCCTCTTGCACTAATAATCCGCGTAGTAAATAGTTAGCGATCATTGATAAGCACTTACTGTCACGGGAGGAGAGTTTATGCGAACACATCATTTCACGGGGGTGGTTCTTGGTCTGGCCATGGCCGTCTATGCGTTACCGGCCACAGCCCAGAACAATATCGACGGCAAGGCGCTGTACGAGGCCAATTGCGCCATGTGCCACGGCAAGACCGGCGAGGTCAGCGAATACGGCAAAAGCCTGAAACCGTTTCCGGCCCGCAACCATCGCGCCATTGCCAAGCTGATCAGTCGCGACGAACTGCGTCGCATCATCACCTACGGCGTCAAGGGCACGGCCATGACGCCGAAAAAGTACACGCTCGATCCGCTCGAGATCGAAGCGGTCATCGATTATATCCAGAGCTTTGACTACAAACCCGATCTCGCCAACGGAAAGAAACGTTTCGAGGCAGTCTGCTCGTCCTGCCACGGCATGGACGGACGCGCCAAAACCGGCGTGGGCGCAAAGAACCTTGTCTATTCCAAGCTGGACCTGAAAGGCATCGTGCACACGATGCGTTACGGACGCCCAGGCACGCTGATGACCAGCAAGCGACACCAGCTCTCCAACACCGATATCGCCGATGTCGCAAACTATGTCTATTCGTTGCGTTACATGGCCAATCCGGCCAAGGGCAAGAAACTGTACGGAAAATATTGCGCCTCCTGCCACGCCACGCCGGCCGATATCAAGCTGATTGGCAATGCCGCAACGCGCCGTAGTATTGCCGATATCGACGATCACCAGCTTGACCTTCGCATCCGCCACGGACGCCATGTCGACCGGGCCGGCAAGAAGATTGAACGTCTGAGTGCCGACGACATTCAGGATATCATGGCTTATATGAGGAAATACCAGAACTGATGAACGACCGCAGCACGACAACCGGCGCCTCCCGTTTGGGAGGCGCCGACCTTTTTGACCTGGAAATCATCAGGAAATATGACAAGGCGGGCCCCCGCTATACTTCCTACCCGACCGCCCCGATGTTCCATGCCGGCATCGGCGCCAGGCAGTATGCCGAAACGCTGGAGCGGGTCGCCGACAGCGATGCACCGCTGTCGCTCTATATCCATATCCCGTTCTGCAACACGGTCTGCTATTACTGCGGCTGCAACAAGATCGTCACCAAGCAATACGGCAAGGCTGCGCCCTATCTCGAACTGCTGCTGAAGGAAATCGACATGGTGGCCGACCGGATGGGCGGCGACTGCCGGCGCCTTGTCACGCAGCTGCATTTCGGAGGCGGCACGCCCACCTTCATGAGCAACGACCAGATGCGCGCGATCATGAACAGGCTGCGCGAGCGTTTCCGCTTCGCTTCCGGAGAGGAAGGCGAATTCTCGATCGAGATCGATCCGCGCGAATGCGACGGGGATACCGTGCGCGTGCTGCAGGAGATCGGCCTGAACCGGATGAGCATGGGCGTGCAGGATTTCGACCCGGTCGTGCAAAAGGCCGTCAACCGTATCCAGAGCAAGGAGGAAACCCTGCGCGTGCTGAACGAGGCACGCCGGCACGGCT
Organism: Zetaproteobacteria bacterium; assembly: GCA_021545625.1. Lineage (GTDB taxonomy): Bacteria > Pseudomonadota > Zetaproteobacteria > Mariprofundales > Mariprofundaceae > JAJRVH01. The sequence continues at coordinate 3,458 of JAJRVH010000001.1, read as the reverse complement.
TTGAATCGATCAATATCGACCTGATGTACGGACTGCCGCACCAGACGGTGGAGACCTTCGACGCGACGCTGGATACGATCATCGCATTCAGCCCCGACCGCATCGCACTGTTCAACTACGCGCACCTGCCGCATATGTTCATGCCACAAAGGCGCATCGACGAGGCGGCGCTGCCCAGTCCGCAGGAGAAACTGAACATCCTCGAACACAGCATCAACAAGCTGCTCGATGCCGGCTATGTCTTCATCGGCATGGATCATTTCGCCAAGCCGGACGACGAGCTGACCATCGCACAGCGCGAAGGCAAGCTGTACCGCAACTTCCAGGGCTACAGCACGCAGGCCGACTGCGACCTGATCGGCTTCGGCGTGACATCGATCGGCTATGTCGGCGGCGGTTTCTTCCAGAACGAGAAGGACATGGATGCCTATGCCGAAGCCATCGGAGAAGGCCGCTTCCCGGTCTTCCGCGGCTATCAGTTGTCGCAGGAAGATCATCTGCGCCGCCAGGTCATCATGCGCCTGATGTGCGACTTCGCGCTCGAGTTCGAGCCGTTCGAGCGGGAGTTCGGCATCGATTTCCGCGAGCACTTCGCCGACGGACTGAGGGATCTGCAGGAGATGGTCGCGGACGGACTGGTCGAACTGCGCGACGACGGACTGACGGTACTGCCGGCCGGCCGGCTGCTGATCCGCAATATTGCCATGGTCTTCGACGAATACCTGCAAAAGAAAAAGGAAGGCACCAGCTTCTCGAAGGTGATCTGACGGGCCGGGCCATGCGTCCGGCTTTCAGCAAGACGCTGGCCCGCGGCTGAAAACCCCCTATGCTTGGCACATGACGAACAACAACATCCTGAAAAAAATCGCCATTGCCAACGCCCTGAAACATTTCGAGATCAGGGAGATCTTCGGGCTTGGCGGCTTTGAGCTCAGCAGCAGCCGCATCAAGGCCTTCATGGCCGGCCCCAGAAACAAGAATTACGAAAAGCTGTCCGATGAACTGCTGGAAGGTTTCCTGAACGGCTATATCATCTATGCGCGCGGCTCACTCGACGAGCCCGACCTGCTGCCCCGCATGGTCGAGCACTACATCATCAGCCGGATCGAGGCCGGCAATGCCGACGCCATCGAGGAAATCCGATGCCTGATCGAGGATGCCGGAGACGCGCTGGCAGCAGCCGACTAGCTTCAGTCCTCGCTTCTGAAGTCCTTGATGATATAGCCGCCGGACTTCTCATCCTTCTCCAGCATCAGCAGGCCGCGCTTCTGCGCCTCCTCGAGCAGCTTTCCGAAGCTCTTGAAGCCGTGATAACTTTCCGAAAAGCCCGGCTTGCGACGCTTCAGGGCCTGCTTGACCATCGAGCCCCAGACCTTGTCCTCCTCGCCGCGATCCCTGAACAGGTCCTCGACCGTCTCCAGCACCAGATCGATGCCTTCCTGCTGCAGATCCGCCTCGTCCGTCTTCGCATCCGCCCGGGCGGCCTTGGCCTTGTCCCGCTTGCGGCGCGACTTGCCCTGCTTCTCCGAATCGCGAACCAGATCGTCGTAATATAGGAACTCGTCGCAGTTCGAGGTCCGCAGATCGGACGTGGACTGCTTGACGCCGACGCCGATGACCAGCTTGTTGTTCTCGCGCAGCTTGGAAACCAGCGGCGAAAAATCCGAATCGCCGGAGACAATCACGAAGGTATCGACATGCTCCTTGGTATAGCAAAGATCCAGCGCATCGACGACCATGCGGATATCAGCCGAATTCTTGCCGGACTGGCGCACATGCGGAATCTCGATCAGCTCGAATGCGGCCTCGTGCATCGGCGCCTTGAACTCCTTGTAGCGAGCCCAGTCGCAGTAGGCCTTCTTGACGACGATATTGCCCTTGAGCAGCAGGCGCTCCAGCACGCGCCGGATGTCGAAGGTTGCCAGTTTCGCATCGCGCACGCCAAGCGCGACGTTCTCGAAATCGCAAAAGACCGCAAGGCTGTGGGCATGCTCGCGCATCAGGAGGCAGCCTGGTGATAGCGCACCGATTCCTCGCGCACGGCCCGGAAAAACTCGATCGCGTGCTCCTTCGGCACGTCCGGCGTGATGCCGTGGCCGAGATTGAACACATGGCCGTTGCCATGACCGAAACGGGCCAGGATATCCCTCACCTCCTCGCGGATACGCCCGGGCTTCGCGTACAACATCGTCGGATCCATATTGCCCTGCAGCGCCACCCTGTCGCCGATGCGCGCCTTGGCCTGATCGATATCGATCGACCAGTCCAGGCCGACGACATCGCAGCCGGTATCGGCAATCGCCTCCAGCCAGCCCATGCCGCCCTTGGTATACAGGATCACCGGCACGCGCCGCCCTTCGTGCTCGCGCGTCAGCTGCCCGACGATGCGCTGCATATAGGCCAGCGAAAACTCCCCGTAATCGCGCGTCGTTAAAATACCGCCCCAGGTATCGAAGATCTGCACCGCCTGTGCGCCGTGAGCGATCTGGCCGTTCAGATAGGCAGCCACCGAATCGGCCAGCTTCCCGAGCAACAGATGCATCGTTTCCGGCTCATTGAACATCATCGCCTTGACCTTCGAGAAGTTCTTCGAGCCGCCACCCTCGACCATATAGGTTGCCAGTGTCCAGGGACTGCCGGCAAAGCCGATCAGCGGTACGCGGCCATTCAGATCGCGCCGTATCGTCGCCACCGCATCCAGCACATAGCCCAGCCCGTCGCTCGGATCGGTCAGCACCGGCAGCTTCTCGACATCGGCGCGACAGGTAACGGGATCGGGAAACTTCGGCCCTTCGCCGACGCCGAAGGTCAGCTTCATGCCCATCGCCTCCGGCACAACCAGAATATCGGAAAACAGGATTGCCGCATCCGCCCCCAGGATATCGATCGGCTGCAGCGTCACCTCGCTGCACAATTCCGGGCTGCGGCACAGATCGAGAAAGCCGCCGGCCTTCGCGCGCGTGGCGCGGTACTCGGGCAGATAGCGCCCGGCCTGGCGCATCATCCACACCGGCGTACGCTCGACGTCCTGCCTCAGGCAGGCGCGCAAAAACAGATCATTCTTCAGTTCAGTCATTCTTATCGTCCTTTAGTCACAAAACGAAGGCGCAAACGACGGGCGTATATGCCCCTGTACCTCCGTGGTGAGTTTTAGTCCCAGATATAGCCTTCTGTCGGCGAGGAAGCGCTGGCAAAGGCCCGCTTGGGCATGCGTCCCGCCAGATAGGCCTGACGTCCGGCCCGCACCGCATCACGCATCGCACGCGCCATCATGCATTCATCCTTCGCCTCGGCAATGGCCGTATTGATCAGGCAGGCATCCGCGCCCAGCTCCATCGCCTTGGCCGCATCGCTGGCCGTGCCAATGCCGGCATCGACGACCACCGGCACTTTGGCCCGCTGTTTGATCACGCGAATATTGAACGGATTGGCCAGCCCGCGACCGGAACCGATCGGAT
>JAJRVH010000067.1 GCA_021545625.1 Zetaproteobacteria bacterium | reverse complement strand
GGTGTATTCGGCCCGCTATGCGGGAGAAAATGCCGGCGATGCCGATAACAATGCCAGACTGCTGGAGGCCATGCAGGGCGTCACCGACCGCTCGGCGCACTTCGTGTGTCATATCCATCTCGCCTTCGCCGATGGCTCCGCGCCCGTCACGACCGAAGGCCGCGTAAACGGATACATCCTTGAACAACCGGCCGGCAGCCAGGGTTTCGGTTACGACCCGCTGTTCTTTTGCCCGGAACTCGGCAAGGCCTTTGCCGATGCCAGCCCGGAAGAGAAAGCCTCGGTGTCCCATCGCGGCCGGGCATTGCGCGCGCTGGCCAGGCAACTGAATGAACGACTTCGATAGCCAGTGCCGGGCCTGCCCCCGGCTGGCCGGATTTCTGAAACAGATCCGTCAGGAACGACCGGACTATTTCGCCCGGCCGGTGCCGGCCTTCGGCGACCCCCGGCCCCGGCTGCTGATTGTCGGCCTGGCTCCCGGCATGCACGGCGCCAACCGTACCGGGCGTCCGTTTACCGGCGACTATGCCGGCGTACTGCTTTATCAAACCCTGTATGATCTGGGACTGGCGTCGGATGCCGTATCCAAACACGTCGGCGACGGGCTCCGGCTGCGCGGCGTGCGCATCACCAATGCCGTCAAATGCCTGCCGCCGCAGAACAAGCCGGAAACGTCCGAGATCAGGCAATGCAATGGTTTTCTGAAGGCGGAGATCAAAACACTTCCCGATGACTGCCGGCTGCTGGCGCTGGGCAGGATCGCCCATGATGCGGTGCTGCGCGCCTACGGCCTGAAACTGAGCTCGCTCGTATTCGCGCACGGCGCAACGCACCCATTGCCCGACGGCCGCTGGCTGACCGATTCCTATCACTGTTCGCGCTACAACACCCAGACCCGGCGCCTGACGCCGGCGATGTTCGCGACCGTGATGAAGCAGGCCATCGGAGAACCCTGACCTATCCGGCAAACCTCAGCAGCCCGCCAGTTGCTGCTGCCGGGTTTCCAGCTCCTCCCAGCGCCCATAGGCCACCGACAGTTTCTCTTCCAGTTCGGCCAGGCGCTGCTGATCCTTCCGGTATCCTTCGGCATCGCGGGTGAAATAATCCGGCTCGCAGAAGCGCTGCTCAACCTCCGCCTTTTCCGTTTCCATCGCCTCGATGTCGCCCGGCAACCGGTCCAGTTCCCGCTGTTCCTTGTAGGACAGCTTGCTGGCAGCTTTATTCACGGATCGGGCGGGCTTCTTCGGCGCCTGTTTGACCGGCACCGCAGCAAGCTCGGCCTCGCGGCGCTCCTTCCATACCTGATAATCCGAATAGCCGCCATCAATCGGCACGATCATCCCCCCGCCCTCAAAGGCCAGCACGCGCGATGCAACCCGGTCCATGAAGGCGCGGTCATGCGAGACAAGGATCACCGTGCCCTCATAGCGCGCCAGCGCCTGCTCCAGCATCGCCAGCGTACCGATATCCAGATCGTTGGTCGGCTCGTCCAGCACCAGCAGGTTGGCCGGCTCCAACAGCAGCCTGGCCAGCATCAGCCGTCCGCGCTCGCCGCCCGAGAGGGCCGCCACGCGGCTGTGCATCCGCTCCCTGTCGAACAGGAAGTCCTGCATATAGGACACGATATGGCGCGGCTCGTGACCGCCGACATGTACATAGTTGCCACCCTGCGGAAGCAGCACATCCTTCAGCTTATGCTCCGGGTTCAGTTCCCGCATCTGGGTCAGAAAGGCCGGCGCCAGACGCACGCCATGCCGCACCCGGCCGCCATCCGGCTTCAGCTCGCCGAGCAGTATCTTCAACAACGTCGTCTTGCCGATGCCGTTCGGACCCAGCAGACCGATCCGGTCGCCGGCCATGACCTTATGACTGAAATGATCGGCAATCACCGTATCGCCGAAACGATGCGACACATCGATAGCCTCGATCAGCATCTTGCCGGGTTTCACGCCGGTGGCGACGCGCAGATCGACATCGCCGCCGCGCAGGCGCCGGGCCGCGCGCTGTTTGCGCAGATCCTCACGCGCCCGCACCCGCCCCTCGTTACGCCGCCTTCTGGCCGGAATGCCGCGCCGTATCCAGCGTTCCTCGCCGGCCAGAAGCTTGTCGAACTTGCGATGCCGGCTTTCTTCCAGCGCCAGCAACTCGGCCTTCTTCTCCAGATACTCGGCATAGGAACACGGGAAATGGGTCAGATGCCCGCGATCCAGTTCGATGATCTCCTCGGCTACCGCATCGAGGAAATAACGATCATGGGTGATCAACACGACCGAGCCCTGAAACGAGGCAACAAAATCCTCCAGCCATTCGATCGAGGCGATATCCAGATGATTGGTCGGCTCGTCCAGCAGCAGGATATCCGGTTCGGACACCACCGCGCGGGCCAGCGCCACGCGACGCAACCAGCCGCCGGAGAGTTCGCCGACATCGCGCTCGCCATCCAGCTTCAGCCGCGAAATCGCCGTTTCGATGCGGCCGTTGAGCTGCCAGGCGCCGGCATGTTCCAGCTCGTCCTGCAGCGCTTCCACCTTCCTCATCGCCTGGTCCGACGCATCCTGCTGCAGCCGCAGCAACGCCGTATGATAACGCTCCAGCAGCTCCGCCACGCCGCCCAGCGATTCGGCCACGACCTGGAACACGGTGCGGCCGGCCTCGAAATGCGGATCCTGATGCAGATAGGCCACGCGGATGCCGCTCTGCAGGTTCACCTGCCCGGCATCCGGCTCGACGATACCGGCCATGATCTTCAGCAGCGTCGATTTGCCCTCGCCGTTGCGGCCAATCAGACCAATCCGCACACCGCGACCAAGACTCAGGCTGACGTCATCAAGCAACACCTGCGGTCCGAAGGCCTTGTGAAGATGGGAAAGGGTCATCCATGGCATCCGCGCATGCTAACCTGCGCGGCAAGAAAACGCTTCCCTGCCCGCGTCGGTCCCTACCCCATCCATTGCCGCCTCCGCGCGGGGCTTCGTCTATAATGGCTATCATGTATTCGATGCGCCATATCGTCGCCCTGATCCTCGGCCTTCTTCTGCCCGGAGCATCCGCAGCTGCAGAAAACATGGCTCGACACGCCCTGCTGCTCGACATCCAGGGCGCCATCGGGCCGGCCGTGGCCGAGGATGTCGAACATGTGCTGGAACGGGCCCGCGCGGGACGTGCCGGGCTCGTGATCCTGCGCATGGACACGCCGGGCGGACTCGATCAGGCCATGCGATCCATCATCAAGGACATTCTCGCCTCGCCCGTGCCGGTGGCCGCCTTTGTCGCCCCGAAGGGTGCGCGGGCCGCCAGTGCCGGCACCTATATCCTTTACGCCTCGCATATCGCGGCCATGGCCCCGGCCACCAATCTCGGAGCCGCCACACCGCTACAGGTCGGCGGCCTGCCGGCAACACCGGAGCTGCCTCGGGACAAGGATGCCGCCAAAGGCGACGGAGACGGCGATCATGCCTCAACCATGCAACACAAGATGATCAACGATGCGGCCGCCTATATCCGCTCGCTGGCCGATCTGCACGGCCGCAATGCCGGCTGGGCCGAAAAGGCCGTGCGCGAGTCGGTATCGCTGGGTGCCAGCCAGGCGCTGGAGCTGCATGTCATCGACCTGATCGCGGAAGACAGCAGGCAACTGCTGGAAGCCGTCGACGGGCGCACGCTTCAGGTGGCCGGTGGTGATATCACGCTGCATACCAATGGCATGCGCGTCCGCGAGGTCGAACGTAACTGGCGGGCCAGACTGCTCGGCATCATTACCGATCCGAATGTTGCCTATATCCTGATGCTGCTCGGCATCTACGGCCTGTTTTTCGAACTGGCCAACCCGGGCTTCGTATTGCCCGGCGTCATCGGTGGCATCAGCCTGCTGCTGGCCCTGTTCGCGTTTCAGGTTCTGCCGATCAATTTCGCCGGCCTTGGGCTGATCGCGCTGGGCATCGCCTTCATGATCGCCGAGGCCTTCGCCCCCAGCTTCGGCGCGCTCGGCCTCGGCGGCGTGCTGGCCTTCGTGGCCGGCTCGGTCTTGCTGATGGACAGCTCGTTGCCGGGTTATGCGATTTCACTGGCACTGATCATCG
>JAJRVH010000066.1 GCA_021545625.1 Zetaproteobacteria bacterium | reverse complement strand
CGCACCTCGACCTCGCGTTTGACCAGCGAATCGTGCTGCAGCCGATGGCGGATCACATCGGCAATGCAGCCGATCTTCAGATTGTGTTTTCTGGCGAACGTCTTCAGCTCCGGCATACGCGCCATGCTGCCGTCCTCGTTCATGATCTCGCAGATCACGCCGGCCGGTTTCAGGCCGGCCATGCGCGCCAGATCAACGCTGGCCTCGGTATGCCCGGCGCGCACCAGCAGGCCGCCGTTGCGACTGAGCAGCGGAAACACATGACCCGGCGAATGGATGTCGGATGCCTCCACATCATCGCGGATGGCGGTACGGATCGTATGGGCGCGGTCGAAAGCGGAAATGCCGGTTGTCACGCCCTCGGCCGCCTCGATCGATACGGTGAAATTCGTTTTGAACTTGCTGTTGGTATTGGCAACCATCAGCGGCAGCTGCAGCTTTTCGGTTTGCTCCTCGGTCAGGGCAAGGCAGATCAGGCCGCGTCCGTGCGTGGCCATGAAATTGATCGCTTCCGGCGTCACCCATTCCGCCGCCATGACCAGGTCGCCTTCGTTCTCGCGATCCTCGTCATCGGCCAGGATGATCATGCGGCCGGCGCGCAGCTCCTCGATCAGCTCTTCGCAACTGGCTAGTGTCATTGTGTCTCCATATCAGAAGTGGACGGAACATAGCTCAGCAGACGCTCCACATAGCGTCCCATCATGTCCGTTTCCAGGTTTACCTTCGAGCCTTCGCGCAGGGCATCGAGATTGGTGTGCGACAAGGTATGGGGAATCAGGTTCACGGTAAAGCGATTCCGTTCCACCGCATTGACGGTCAGGCTGACACCGTTCAGCGTCACCGAGCCCTTGACGACGATATAGCGGGCCAGCTCATCGGGGACCGCAAAGGTGATTTGCCGGTGCTCGCCGATGTCGGCCAGCGACACCACCCGCGCCAGCCCGTCCACATGACCGCTGACCAGATGACCGCCGAGCGCATCGCCCATGCGCAGGGCCGGCTCCAGATTCACCGCCCAGCCGACCTCCGCATCGCCCAACCGCGTCAGCGACAGCGTCTCCGGCGATAGCGTCGCAGCAAACAGCTGATCGGCCGGAAAACCGGTAATGGTCAGACAGCAGCCATCCACGGCCACCGAGTCCCCCAGTTGCCAGCCGGACATGTCCAGCCGGGTCGAAAACCGCATATGAGTCTGGTCAGACTCGCGTGCGATGGCCGCGATGCGGCCCACATCCTGAATGATTCCCGTAAACACGCCGCGCAGTCTAACCGTTTTTACGATCCGGTTCAGCCATGGATCTCGGCATGGGCCCGACAGCGAACCTCGGTCAGCCCTTTCCAGCGACCGCCCTTCTTCAGCCGCGCCAGCGTCAGCGCGCCGCCCCAGACGCAACCCGAGTCGAGTCCCAGCACATGCGGCTGATCGATGACCAGCCCCCTGGCCGCCCAGTGGCCGTAAACGACACTGCATGTGCCGCGCCAGCGCGCCTTTTTATGCGCAAACCAGGGTTTTTCCTTTTTATCGCTCGTTTCACCGGTGCGCACATCCCAGTTGAAATGGCCGTCGCTGGTGCAATAACGGGTACGCGTAAACACCGCCGTATCGAACAGCAGCCGCGCCGGATCGTCGCCGGCCGGCCGACGCAGCGGAAATTTGACATGATGCAGCTGCCGGCAGAATTCGGCCCAGTGGTCGCCCCGCAATTCGCGTTCCACCCGCCGGGCGCGCCGCAACGCCTTGGCCAGCGTCCACTGCGGATGCAGGCCCGCATGCACCATGCACCAGCTGCGCGTTTCGTCGATATGCATCACCGGCCGGCCGCGCAGCCAGTCGATCAGGTCGTCACAGTCCTCCGCAGCCAGCACGTCGGCCAGCGTATCGCGCCGGTAGGCCGTGCCGCCGGCCGCCAGCTCCAGCAGATGCAGATCGTGATTGCCCAGCACACAGATACAGGAATCGCCCAGACTTTTCAGGAAACGCAATACCTTCAGCGAATCCGGCCCCCGGTTGACCAGATCCCCGGCACACCACAGCGTATCCCGGCCGGCCTCGAAGCCGACCCGGTCGAGCAGTTCCCTTAACGGCCCGTAACAGCCCTGGATATCGCCGACGACATAAACGGCCATCAGCGTCCCGAACAATCGCCGTGCAATGGAATCAAACGGAGCAGCCTGCGCCGAGCCTGCGCATAAACGCCTCGTAACGACCGCCGATTTCGCGGATCGCGGCCAGCGGCACGAAAATCGCCATGCATTCGATCACCGCAATCGCCCGCCAGCGGCTGGCACCGCCCTCGATGCCGCCGGGCAACAGCCAGTCGCCGTCGGTCAGTTCCTTTTCGACGCCGTTCTCGTCAACGATGTACAGCGTTCCGGACAACAGCATGATGAAATCATCGATCCGGTCGCCGTGATCGAAAAGCACGGTGCCTGCCACATAGGTGCCGGAAACCGCATCGGCCAGCATGGCGTCCTGATCCTCGCGCTTCATGCCCTCCAGCAGCGGATTGCTCAGAAAGCGGATCGCGCCCCAGCGGTTCAGCCCCAGATCGCGCAGGCGGTTGTACAGCGACGGCATCTTCTTGATGACCTCGGATTTCAGGCTGTTGCTCAGACGGCGCACGACCGATTTTTCGTCGGCAATCACCGAGGCCACCCGTCTGGCGCCGAAGATAAAATTGATTTCGCCGAAAAAGGAACCGGGCGTGATCGTTGCCAGCTTGTGACGGTTGCCCTGTCCGTTGTCGCTGATCACGGACAGCGAACCGCGCTCCAGCAAAAAAAGATAACCGTCTTCATCGCCCTGCCGGCAAATCACCTGGCCGGGCAGATACTCCAGCGATTCGGAAAGCTCGGCGAAAATCGCCTGGCAGTCCGGCGGCAGTTCATCGATTTTTCCCGGCCTGTTGTACACATCGCCCTCCTCGCCTCCGGCCTTTTCATTCCCCGGCAAGGCAAGCATGGCCGTTTTTTCCGTGCCCGACAAGGCTGCGACCGGCTCTTCTGCTTTGCCGGATTATGCCTAGAGTGCCGCATGCTCTGTTTCGATCACCTCAGCCTGCGCCGCGGCAGCAAGCTGCTGTTTGCCGACGCCAGCCTGACCATCCACCGGGGAGACAGGCTGGGCATCACCGGCGCCAACGGCAGCGGCAAATCGTCGCTGTTCTCGCTGATTCTTGGCCGGCTCGAGGAAGACAGCGGCTGCTTCAGCATGCAGCGTGGCACCACCATCGCGCATGTCGCGCAGGAAACGCCCGCCCTGCCGGAGCCCGCGATTCGCTACGTGATGCAGGGCGATGCCGAACTGACCGAACTTGAGGGGCAACTGGCCGCCGCCGAAGCGGCGGCGGATACTGGCGCCATTGCCCGCATCCATGAACGCCTGGCCGCGATCGACGGCTATGCAGCCCGGGCACGCGCCGCACGGCTGATGCACGGCCTGGGATTCGCACCGGACAACGAGGAAAAGGCTGTGGCCGCGTTCTCGGGCGGCTGGCGCATGCGCCTGAATCTGGCCCGGGCCCTGATGTGTCGCTCGGATCTTTTACTGCTCGACGAACCGACCAACCATCTCGACCTGGAGGCGGTGATCTGGCTGGAGAAATGGCTGCGGCATTATCAGGGCGCGATGCTGCTGATCTCGCACGATCGCGACTTTCTCGATCGCTGCATCGATCATATCGTGCATATCGAACAGCAACAGCTCACGCTGTATCGTGGCAATTATTCGGACTTCGAGCGTCTGCGGGCCGAAAAACTGGCCCGACAACAGGCCGCGCATGAAAAACAGCAGCGTGAAATCGAGCATATGAACGATTTCATCAACCGTTTCCGGGCCAAGGCCGCCAAAGCCCGCCAGGCCCAGAGCCGCATCAGGGCGCTGGAACGCATGCAACGCATCGCGCCGGCCCATATAGATTCGCCGTTCTCGTTCGCCTTCAGCCACCCCGGCCCGGTTCCGAATCCGCTGCTGCGCCTGCACAGGGCCGATGCGGGCTACGGCGAAACAACGGTCCTGAAACGGCTATCGCTGGGATTACTGCCCGGTCAGCGCATCGGCCTGCTGGGGCCGAACGGCGCCGGAAAATCGACGCTGATCCGACTGCTGGCCGGCGACATCACGCCGCAGGCGGGCTCCCTTGAGACGGCTCCCGGGCTGCGCATCGGCTATTTTGCCCAGCATCAGCTCGAGCAGCTGCATGACGGCCTCAGCCCGGTCCAACATCTGATGATGCAGGACAGCGGGCTGTCGGAAAGGGAGGCGCGCGATCATCTTGGCGGCTTCGCCTTCCACGGCGACATGGCCCTGGCCCCCGTCGGTCATTTCTCCGGCGGCGAAAAGGCGCGTCTGATGCTGGCCATGATCGTTCAGAAGCAACCGAACCTGTTGCTGCTCGACGAGCCGACCAACCACCTGGATCTCGAGATGCGTCACGCGCTGTGCATGGCCCTGCAGGGCTTCCAGGGAGCCATGATACTGGTTTCCCATGACCGGCATCTGCTGCGCACGGCCTGCGACGAACTGATGCTGGCGGCGGATGGCGGCATCGCCCCCTTCGACGGCGATCTGGATGATTACGCACGCTGGCTGCTGCTTCAGCGCGATACGGACGATCACGTCCGGCAGACAGCGGACAGAACGACGCGCAAACAGCAGCGCCGGCAGCAGGCCGAGCAGCGCAGGGCCCTGCAACCGCTGCGCAACGGCATCAGGAAACTGGAAGCCGAGATGGAAAAGCTGCACCGGCAAAAAGCGGAGCTGGATACGCGCATGACCGACCCCGCCCTGTACGAGACTTCCCGCCTTGAAGAGCAGAAAGCGCTGGCGCTGGAAAACAGCCGCCTGAGCCGGCAGATCGACGAAACCGAAGCAGCCTGGCTGGCCGCCTGCGAGGAGTTGGAGTCCTTACAGGCTTAGTCCTGTTCCACCCGCGTGGCATCGATAGCGTTCAGCAACGCCGGGATCAGCGCCGACAGTTCCGCGCCCATGATCGCGAAATCGGCGTCGAAACAGCTGCGCGCATCCCCGCCGCCATCGGCCGATTCGATCAGTTCATCGTCGTAGCGGATGCGCCTGAGCGACAGATCGTCGTGGAGCACAAACGAAATCCGCTCCTGCCAGTTCATGGCCACCCTGTGTACGCGCCGACCGGCCTCGACATGGGCCCGGATTTCCCGGGTCGCGACATCGACATGCCGGCAGCGGATCACGCTGGGCTGCTCGCCTGCGGCCCTGAATTCGCATTCGTCCTCAATGGCGAACCCGGCGGCAAGGCTTTCTTCGTTCAGCAGCCACTGCGTCATCGCCCCTTCCGGCGAAAGGTCGGTCTGCGGCAATACGACGTTCAGCGTGCCCAGCGTCTTGCGAAGCAACGCGATCAGTTCCTCGCTCCTTTTCGCCGAGGCCGCGTTGACGACCAGCCAGCCGG
>JAJRVH010000065.1 GCA_021545625.1 Zetaproteobacteria bacterium | reverse complement strand
GCCTGGCGGACTTGGCGGCGCGACCGGCGGCAACCGCGAGTATGTGCCCGGTCTGGCGCGCGCGGCCGTGGCGACGGGTGTGGCTGCATTGTTCATGGAAGTGCATCCCGATCCGGACCGGGCCCTGTCCGATGGCCCGAATTCGTTGCGGCTGGATGGGCTGGAGGCCCTGCTGAGCGGACTGAAACGGATCGACGAGGTTGTCAAACAGCGATAGCGGATTTTGCCATTCGGACGCCAACAGATTTGCAGTATAAAAAACGTCGGCAATGGGGCCGACAAGGAGAAGGAAAGTGAGTGAAATTGTAAACATCCATGGACGCGAAATTTTTGATTCGCGCGGTAATCCGACGGTCGAGGTCGATATCGAGCTGGCATCGGGTGCCCGGGCCCGGGCGGCCGTGCCGAGCGGCGCCTCGACCGGCGCCCGCGAGGCGGTTGAGTTGCGGGACGGCGATGCGCGTCTGGGCGGTAAGGGCGTGCGCAAGGCCGTGGCCCATGTGAACGGCGAGATCGCCGACGCGGTCAGAGGCATGGATGCCGCGGCACAGGCGGATGTGGACAGGGCCCTGATCGAGCTGGACGGCACGCCGAACAAGGGGCGACTGGGCGCCAATGCGATCCTGGGCGTATCGATGGCCGTGGCCAAGGCGCAGGCGACGGAGAACGGCGAGTCGCTGTATCGCTATCTGGGCGGCGCGGACGCGAATCTGCTGCCGGTGCCCTGCATGAATGTGATCAACGGCGGTTCGCATGCCGATAACAGCATCGATTTTCAGGAATATATGATCGTGCCGGTCGGTGCTTCCTCGTTCGCCGATTCGCTGGCCATGGGGGCCGAGGTGTTTCATGCGCTCAAGTCGGTTCTGCAGGCGGCAGGCCATGTGACGGCGGTGGGCGACGAGGGTGGCTTCGCCCCGAATCTCGGTTCCAACGAGGAAGGCATCACCGTGATTCTGGAAGCCATCGGGAAGGCCGGCCTGAAGGCGGGCGACGATATCGTGATCGCCTCGGACATGGCTGCGTCGGAATTCTACCACGACGGCAGCTATGTGCTGGCCGGCGAGGGCAACCGCAAGCTGGATGCGGCCGGCATGGTCGATCTGATCGACTCGCTGTGCCGCCAGTATCCGATCGTTTCCGTCGAGGACGGGCTGGATGAAGGCGACTGGGACGGCTGGAAACTGCTGACCGAGCGTCTGGGCGAGCGCGTGCAGCTGGTCGGCGACGACCTGTTCGTGACCAATCCGGAAATCCTGAAGCAGGGCATCGATCAGGGCGTGGCCAATGCGTTGCTGGTCAAGGTGAACCAGATCGGTACGCTGACGGAAACCATCGCGGCCGTGAACATGGCCCACGATGCCGGTTACCGCTGCATGATGTCGCACCGTTCCGGCGAGACCGAGGATGCGACGATCGCGGATCTGGCCGTGGCCTTGTCCTGCGGCCAGATCAAGTCGGGTTCGGCATCGCGTTCGGACCGTATGGCAAAATACAATCAGCTGCTGCGCATTGAGGAAGAACTGGGCTCGGAGGCCCGCTTTGCCGGACGTTCCGCCTTTACGCGGAGCTGATCACTGAAAAGGCCGACTGTCCGGCGGGCTGGCCGCGGCCTGGTCTGGGCGGCCGGGCTGGCTGCGGCTGGATATATGCTCTGGGGATTGCTGTTTTCCGATCACGGCTGGCTGGTGTATCGTCGCGAGGCGGCCGAGCTGGCCTCGCTGCAGCGGCAGGTGGAGGAACTGAAGCGGCAGCGGGAGTTGCTGGCGGAGAAGATCCTGCGTCTGCGCAACGACCCCGAGGCGCTGGAGGAACTGGTGCATCGCGAACTCGGTTATGTCCATGCGGATGAATTCATGCTAATCATGCCCGAAGACGGGATGGCGGAGGGGGCAGACAAGCCATGACAGAGGTTGTGACCCGTTTTGCGCCTTCGCCGACCGGTTTGTTGCATCTGGGCAATGTGCGTACCGCGTTGCTGAACTGGCTGTTCGCGCGCAAGCATGGCGGCCGTTTTCTGTTGCGTTTCGAGGATACCGATCGCGACCGTTCCGGGGCGGACTATATCCGCGCCATTGAACAGGATCTGCGCTGGCTGGGGCTGGACTGGGACGGCGCGCCACTGTTTCAGTCGCAGCATGCGGCCAGGTATGAGCTGGCGCTGCAACAGCTGGCGGAACAGGGGCTGGCCTATCGCTGCTTCTGCAGCGAGTCGCAGCTGCAACTGGATCGCAGGCTGGCCGCGTCGCGGGGCTTGCCGCCGCGTTATCAGGGACGCTGCCGGTCGTTGTCCGCTGATGAGTCCGGGCTTCGCGCCGGGGACGAGACACATGTCTGGCGTCTGCGCGTGCATGCCCGGAAGGGGGAGGTGCTGGTGCGCGACATGCTGCGCGACGATGTACGTTTCGCGCTGGCCGATCTGGACGATCCGGTGGTCCGGCGATCGGACGGCAGCTTCACGTTTCTGCTTCCCAATGCCGTGGATGATGCGCTGGACGGCATCACCCATGTCCTGCGCGGCGACGATCATCTGACCAATTCGGCCTATCAGGTCTGGCTACTGGAACGGCTGGGTCATGCGGCGCCGGTTTATCTGCATCACGGACTGTTGCTGGGCGAGGACGGCGCCAAGTTGTCCAAGCGCAGCGGCAGCCACAGCGTTGCGGAGCTGCGTCGCGCCGGCCTGCTGCCGGGCGCGCTGGTGCAGGCGATGGCGCGGCTCGGGCATCCGAACATGCCGGACGATGCGCTTGAGCCGGCAGCGCTTGCCGCCGCATTCGAGGCGGCGCATGTTTCGGCAACGGCCGTGCGCTGGTCGGATGACGAAATGTGGCGCTGGCATGCGCGGCTGTTGCACGATTTGCCGGCCGACCGGCTGCTGGAGCAGATTGCCGCCGTGTTGCCGGATGCGAATGCAGGCTTTGCGGAGCTGATCCGGCCGAATCTGGCGCGCATCGGGGATGCGGCTGCCTTTGTGCGGCTGATCGATGTGCAGGCGGAGTTTGCGGACGAGGCCTGGAACGTGGCGCGCGATGCCGGCAGCGATTTTTACCGGCAGGCGCTGGATCTCTGGCGACAGACGCTGCCGGGGGATGATCCGGCCGCCGTCTGGAAGGCATGGACGCAGGCGCTCAGGCAGGCGAGCGGTCGCGCCGGGCGCGGCCTGTTCATGCCGCTGCGCGCGGCGCTGACCGGCGCCGTTCATGGCCCGGAGATGAGCGCGGTGCTGGGCTTTCTGGGACGGAACGGCGTTGCCGTTCGCCTTGAGGATATGGCGCGCCGGCTGCGGAAAGCGGAGGAAGAAACGGGATGAAAGGGAAGGGTCTGGTCGTTTATAACACCCTGACGCGGCGCAAGGAGGTCTTCGAGCCGCTGGTGGCCGGCAGGGCGGGCATGTATGTGTGCGGGGTGACCGTTTACGACTATTGCCATGTCGGCCATGCGCGTGTGATGGTCGTGTTCGATATCATCTATCGCTGGCTGATCAATCTCGGCTACAGCGTGAACTATGTGCGCAATTTTACCGATGTCGACGACAAGATCATCGCGCGCGCCGGCGAGCGGGGCATTGCCATCGACGAGCTGACCGACGAGATGATCGCGGCGTTTCATGCCGATGCCGATGCGCTGGGCTGCCTGCGACCGACGCATGAGCCGCGCGCAACGCTGCATATGGACGAGATGATCGACATGATCCGCACGCTGGTCGACAACGGCCATGCCTATGTGGCCGGTTCCGGCGATGTGCTCTATGCCGTGCGCAGCTTTGCCGGCTACGGCCGCCTGTCGGGCAAGAATATCGACGACCTTGAGGCCGGCAGCCGCGTGGCCGTGGACGAAGGCAAGCGGGATCCTCTCGATTTCGTGCTCTGGAAAATGGCCAGGGAGGGCGAGCCGGCCTGGGATTCACCCTGGGGAAAGGGGCGGCCGGGCTGGCATATCGAATGCTCGGCGATGAGCTGTGCGCATCTGGGCGACAGCTTCGATATCCACGGCGGCGGCATGGACCTGAAGTTTCCGCATCACGAGAACGAAATCGCCCAGGCCCGGGCTGCCAATCACGGGCAGTTCGCCCGCTACTGGCTGCACAACGGCTTCGTCAACATCAATGCCGAGAAGATGTCCAAGTCGCTGGGTAACTTCTTCACGATCCGGGAGATTACCGGGCGCTATCATCCGGAAGTGTTGCGCATGTTCATGCTCGGCACCCATTATCGTTCGCCGCTCGATTTTTCCGATGCGGCGATGGATACCGCCAGGGCGGGACTGGATCGCCTGTACGAGACGGCGCGCCGTTGCGCGGGGCTGACGACGGACATGCCGCGGGACGAGGAAAGCAAGCCCCTGTTCGCATCGTTGTTGCCGGAGGCGTTTACGGCCGCGATGAACGACGATTTCAATACGCCGGAGGCGCTGGCCGCCATGTTCGAGCTTTCGCGCGTCATCAACAAGACGATGGATGCGGGACAGACGGATATCGAAGCGGTGGCGGGTTTTCGCGCCATGGCCGATGTGCTCGGCATCCTGCAGCACGATGCCGGGGAGTGGTTCCGCTCCGATGACATCGACGCGGAATATGTCGAGAGACTGATTGCGGAGCGCAACGAGGCGCGCCGGCGTCGCGATTTCGCGCGCGCCGATGCCATTCGCGACGAGCTGGCGGC
>JAJRVH010000064.1 GCA_021545625.1 Zetaproteobacteria bacterium | reverse complement strand
CGCACATGTACTATCTTCTGCTTCCGTCGCTTGCGGCACGCAGCGCATTCATCCATGGGATGAAGCAGGCCGGCATCATGGCGGTATTTCATTATGTGCCGCTGCATCTGTCACCGGCAGGCAGGCGCTTCTGCCGAACATCCGGCAGCTTGAACAACACCGAACAGCTGGCCGACCGGCTGGTCCGGCTGCCCCTGTGGCCGGAACTTGCGGAACACCAGCCACGGGTCATTGAGCAGGCCCTGGCGGCGCTGAAGACTATCCAGCAGGCATGAATCTCCCTATGCTGACCGCCTTCCATCCATTCCAGCCAGGAGAAACATCTTGATACTGGTCATCGGCGACATCATTGTGGACGAATTCATCTGGGGCGATGTCTCGCGCATCTCGCCGGAGGCACCGGTGCCGGTCGTCGCGGTGGAGCGCATCGACCGCCGGCTCGGCGGCTCGGCCAATGTCGTGCGCAACCTGCATGCGCTGGACACCCCTTCGGCGATGTTCGGACTGGTCGGCGACGACGAGCCGGGGGCTTGGGTGCACCGCCGTCTCGGCGAACTCGATTCTGACGACCGCGGCGTGATCACCAAGAGGAACAACCGCCCGACCGCCATCAAGACGCGCATCATCGCCCGTCAGCAGCAGGTCGTGCGCTACGACCGCGAGTGGACGCAACCGGCCAGTCCGGAAAGCCATGCCCGGCTGCTGGAAGCGCTGGCCGAGCTGCAGCCCGGCGCAAGCGCCGCTATCCTGTCCGATTACGGCAAGGGCGTGCTGACGCCCGATTTCATCCGCCGGCTGATCGACCGCCTGCAGGGCGGCATCATCGCCGTCGATCCGAAGCCCGAGCATACCGATGCCTATCGCGGCGCCACGGTCATCACTCCGAACCTGGCCGAGGCCGCCGCCATGGCCGGCATGGAGGCCGTCAACGAGGATGCTCATGTCGAGGCCATCGCGCACGCGCTGTATCAGCGGCTGGACCTGCAATACGTGCTGCTGACCCGCTCCGAGCGCGGCATGACGCTGTTCGACGGCAGGCAGAGCCATCATATCCCGACCGTCGCACGCGACATCTTCGACGTCACCGGCGCCGGCGATACGGTCATTGCCGTGTTCACCGCCTGTCTGGCGCGCGGTGACGATGCGCTCGCTGCCGCGCATCTGGCCAACCGGGCCGCCGGCGTGGTCGTCGGCAAGCTCGGCACCGCCACCGCCGACTGGCAGGAAATCGAGGCGCACGGGTAAGATGAATATCGCCATCGGCATCCCGGCCCGCATGGGCTCCACGCGTTTTCCGGGCAAGCCGCTGGCCAGTCTGGCCGGCAAGCCGATGATCCTGCATGTCGTCGAGCGGGCGCTGGCCGCCGGTATCGGGCCGGTATTCGTCGCCACCGACGACGAGCGCATTGCCGGGGTCGTCCGGGGCAATGGCGCCGATGTCCGCATGACCCGCGCCGACCATGCCAGCGGCTCCGAACGCCTGGCCGAGGCGGTCGCTTCCATCGATTGCGATGTGATTGTCAACGTACAGGGCGATGAGCCGCTGATCGATCCGGCCGCCATCCGCGCCGTTGTCGAACCATTCAAGGATGACGCCCGTCTGCCGATGGCGACGCTGGCGCATCCGCTTCGCAATCCGGATGACCTCACCGACGCCAATGTCGTCAAGGTCGTGGCCAATGCAAAAGGCCGGGCCATGTACTTCAGCCGGGCGGCGATTCCGTTTCCGCGATCGGAAGATGTCACGACGGCACTCCAGCATGTCGGCCTGTATGCCTACCGGCGCGAGTTCCTGCTGACTTATCCGGCACTGGACTCCTGTGAGTCCGAGCGGAGTGAACAGCTGGAGCAGCTGCGCGTGCTGCATCACGGCTACGACATTGCTGTCACCGTCGGCGACTTCCACTGCATCGGCGTCGACACACCCGCCGATCTCGCCCGTGCCGAAAGGCTTCTGTCCTTCAGCTCCTGAAACGCCCCGTTACCATACCCTGCGCAAACGCCACAGGCGCTTACCCTGAAACATCACCCTGTCCCATGCCGTAGTACGGCCTATCGGCGTTTCAGCCGCGCTTGTAATCAGGAAACCTCCGGGACACATGCAGCGGGCAATGCGATCAATCACACGGCTCCGCTCCTCCAGGGAAAAATAGATCAGCACATGCCGGCAAAAGACGACATCGAACGGACCATAGGGACGCATCTGTGCCACCAGGTCGTCGCAGACCAGATTCGCCTGTTCAAAATGAACCATCTGCTGCAGCGGGAAACGCACTTTCCAGCGACCGTCGTGCGGTTCGAAAAACCGCTTCAGCTTCTGTTCGGGCAGCCCCCTGTGTATCTGCATAGACGTATATACGCCCTCGCGAGCCTGCCGGATCGCGAGGGCGGAACAGTCGCTGCCGAAAACCCGGACGCGCCGGCCAGCATCGGCAAAACAGTCACTGGCGCACATGGCCATCGAATACGCCTCCTGTCCGGTCGAAGCGGCCGCCGACCAGAGCCGGACGGGATCGGATCGCCCGCGGACGGCCAACCCGGGAAGAATCAGCTCGCTCAGGGCATCGAACGGATAACCATCGCGAAAAAACAGGGTTTCATTGGTCGTCATCGCATCGAGAAACTGGCGAACGGCGATGCTCCCTGCATCCCGCCGCATCAGCCGGACCAGCTCGCCAAGGTCATCCAGCCCATGCTCGGTCAGGACTGAGCGCGCCCGGACCCTGACCAGATAATCCTTGTCATCACCCAGATGCAGACCGATCTTTCTGGAAAGAAACTTCCGTATATAATCGAACTCAGCGGACATGGCGCATGATTGCATCAGCGATTCCGGACAATGGAAACTGCTCGGCCTCCATCAATGCCCTGACTACAGCACCGGGCATGCCCCAGACGATACTGCTTGCCTCATCCTGAACAATCACACAACCGCCGGCTTCAGCAATGGCCTTGGCCCCTTCGGCTCCGTCCGAACCCATGCCCGTCAGCACGACGGCGAGCGTTTTCACGCCCGGCGCAAGCTTCCCCAGCGACAGAAAGGTTCTGTCAACCGCCGGCCGGCAGGAATGAAGCTTCGGCCCGTCCACCAGCCGCATGACAAGCCCGTTCCGGCTGCGCGCCACTTCGCTGTGAATGTCCCCGGGCGCGATATGAATCCGCCCCGCATGCAGGGGCATGCCCTCACTGGCCACCACGCAAGGTTTGCCGGATTCGCGCCCCATGCGCTGGGCCAGACTGTGAAGGAACTGCGCCGGCATATGCTGGACAATCACAACCGGGACATTCAGACCATCCGGCAGCGCGGATACCACGGTGCTCAATGCGGCCGGCCCTCCGGTACTGGCTCCAATGGCGACAATATCGGCCTGAAAGCGCTTTTCACATCTGCAGGGCACGAACTTCCGGCTCCTCCGGCAGGGTGGCGGCGATAAAGCGTTCCACATCCATCAGCACAATCACATGATCATGCCAGTCGATCACGCCATCGCTGACATCCCGCCAGACATTCGGCAAGGTCGCCGGCGTCGGTTCGTAATCATCGGCCTGTATACCAACCACCTCGCCGACCTCATCGATCGCCAGACCGAAATCCTCCCCCCCGGAGGTTTCGACGATGGCGATGCGATAGTTCTTCCCCTGTATCGGGGAAAGGCCCATCACCTGCCTGACATCAAGCTGCGTGATGACCCGCCCCCGCAGATTGATCAGGCCGAGCACGGCATCGGAGCTCAGCGGCATCGGCGTACAAACCTGCGGTGTAATCACCTCGCGCACCTGCGCAACCTGCAGGCCGACCCACTGTTCTCCGACCCGACATATCAGGACTTCGGTTGCCTGCCGCGGACTTTCGCCACGGGGCATGACGGTGCTGTCCTTATCAGACATCGGCCACCTCCCTGTCGTAAACAACTTCGGCATGCGGCCGGGATGTGTGCGCCTTTCCCGCTTCGCCGAACAGAAGCCTTTCAAGATAGGCAACCAGCGAATGTCTGTCGAACTTGGCCAGCACATCGTCAAACAGCCGGCGTTTCTCGTCGTCATCGGACGGCGGCGTTGCGGTCAGCGCCGCCACCGGCACGCCCTTCAAATGCGGCTGTTCGCCAATCCAGCGGGCCAGCTCATAGCCATCGACATGCGGCATTTCGATATCGGTCAGGACCAGATCCGGCACATGTCGGGCCAGCAGGGCGCAGGCCTGTCTGCCATCCTCGGCGATCAGCACGTCCAGCCCCATTGACTCAAGCACGGGCAAAACCAGATTGCGGAAGAATGGGGCGTCTTCGGCAAACAGCACCTGCTTGCGCTGCTGCGGATCGGCTGTCTGTGCCTCTCGCCCGCAGAACCAGTTGGTGCCGCCATGTTTGATCACGTCGAAAATATCCACGATTTCGGTTGCCTGCCCCAGAATCACGGACGTGCCGAGAAAAAATTCCTCCGGGCTCGGCTTTTTGATCTCCAGCGGCACTTCCAGAATATCGACGATCTCATCAACAAGCAGACAAATATGATGGCCGCCATCGGCAAGAATCAGCCCGAAATATTCATCCCGAACTTCCGTTTCCCGGCCGATCAGGTCGCCCCAGCGCAACACCGGAATCACGGTATTGTCGCGGTATTGCATCACCTCGCCTGCACCTGAGCGCTCGACCTGTCCCGCATCCAGCGCTTCAAGCCGCTCGATCAGCGCCATCGGCACCGCATAGCGTTGCTGATCATGCCCGAATATCAGCACATGCTGCAGATGATGTGCTCCCTCGTCCTGCTCTTCTTCATCGCCCGCTTCGGCAGACTGAGGCGTATCGGACAGGGACATCATCTGGGCCAGACCGTTGCAGTCCATGATCGGAATCACGCTGCCGTCGCCGAGAATACTGCAACCGCCATAAATACCGAGATGCGAAAAATGGATACCAAGCGGCTTCACGACGATTTCCTCGGCTCCAAAAATCTCGTCCACGAACATGCCGAACTTTCGTTCTCCGGCATCAATCACGACGATCGAGCCGCTCTTCTCCGCCTCCCGGCCGTCATCCATGCGCAATGCCCCTGCAAGCGACAACACCGGCAACAATCGCCCCCGCAGATGATAAAACGGACGTCCTCCGATAGTTCGCCAGCTATCGGAGGATGCCGGCGCACTGAGCAACTCCCGAATACTGATCTGGGGCACAGCAAAACGCTGGCCGCGACAGCCGATCACCATGGCTGAAATAATGGCCAGCGTCAGCGGAATGCGAATGCGCAGGGTCGTTCCACGGCCCGGAGCGCTGCTGATATCAACTGTGCCACCGACCTTTTCGATCTCGGTACGCACCACGTCCATGCCCACGCCGCGGCCGGAAAGATTGCTCACCCTTTCCGCCGTCGACAAACCGGCATTGAAAATCAACTGCAACGCCTGCTGATCGGCCAGGGAGAGCGCATCCTCCTCGCTGATCACACCCATCGCCACGGCCTTGTCCTTGACCTTGCCGGGATCAATACCGCCGCCATCATCCTCAATCAGAATCACGATGTAGCCCGATTCCTGAGTAGCGGACAGCTTCAGTTCGCCCTCTTCGGGCTTACCGGCCAGGCGACGCTGTTCCGGCATCTCGATGCCATGATCGCAGCTGTTCCGAATAATATGGGTCAACGGATCCTTCAGGGCATTGAGAATGCTGCGATCCAGCTCCGTTTCCTCGCCGTCCATCCGTACCCGGATCCGTTTGTTCAGCTGACGACTCATATCGCGCACCACGCGCGGCACGGCATTCCAGATGGTCTTGATCGGCTGCATACGCGTCTGCAAAGGCTGAGTCTGCAATCGCTCCGTTACATGGTCGAGTTCCCGCCCGACCCGCATGAACTCCATCGAACCGGAATCGTGCACCATCTGCAACAGGCGATTACGGGTCAGCACCAGTTCGCCGACCTGATTCATCAGCGAATCGAGCAACTCGACATCGACACGGATACTTCCCGCACCCTTGCCACTTCGCGCAGATGCGCGCCCGGCTCCCGATACAGGCTCTGTGCCCTCCTCTGTTCTGTCGGAGGTCGACTGCGCCCCTGTATCGGTCTTTTCCGTTTCCTGTTTCGACGGCTCATCTTCTGTGGTGGCGACCGGCTCTTTCTGTCCCCCGCCGGCCACGACCTTGGCCACGCCCAGTATCTTCAGGGCATCGGCCGGCTGCAGTCCATCCAGCGCACGCAGCGAAGCAAAACCGGCGTCCATGACCTGCTGCGGGGTATGCAGCCCGTGTCCGGCAAGGACATCACGGATCTCCGGCCCGAAACCGGAGGTCCAGTCCTGCGCGGATACCGTCGTCTCATCGGTCCCGGCCGGCAACCCCTGTACGGTACGTTCCGCCTCCTGCAGGCGACCGATCAGATCGCTGTGGTCCAGCTCCGGCTCGCGCCCATCAAGCTCCAGGCCTTCCAGAAAGGCATTGATCGCATCTGCACACTCCAGCAACAAATTCACGATATCGGGCGTCACCGAAAACTTTCGCTCACGGATTCTTCCCAACAGGTTCTCGCCCGCATGGGCTACCTTTTCCAGGCCGGATAATCCCAGAAAACCGCAACTTCCCTTGACGGTATGGATGACCCGGAAAATCGCATTGAGCAAATCCTCGTCTTCCGGATTGTCCCGCAACTGGGTCAGCTGATCCTCGATCGAAGCCAGATTCT
>JAJRVH010000063.1 GCA_021545625.1 Zetaproteobacteria bacterium | reverse complement strand
CTTCGGCACATCGCGGAAGACGACTGAATTGGCGCCGATGCGCGACTGCTCGCCGATCGTGATCGCACCGAGCACCTTGGCGCCGGCCCCGACGATCACGCCATTCTCCAGTGTCGGATGTCGCTTTTTCTTTTCCCAGGTCGTGCCGCCCAGGGTCACGCCATGATACAGCGTCACATCGTCGCCGATCTCGGTCGTCTCGCCGATCACAATTCCCATGCCGTGATCGATAAAGAAACGCCGTCCGATCGTCGCCCCCGGATGGATCTCGATGCCGGTCAGCCAGCGGAACAGATGCGAGATAAAGCGTCCCAACCAGCGCATGCCATGCCGCCAGAAAAAATTGGCAACGCGGTAACCCCAGACAGCATGCAGTCCCGGATAACAGACCAGCACTTCGGGAATCGAGCGCGCGGCCGGATCCCGGTCAAAAGCGGTGCGTATATCTTCCCGAATGGCTCTGAACATGGCTGCAGGCTAGGCCGGGGCTGAAAAAAATGCGAGTCCGCAGAACATTCACGAAGATATGCGGATACGCTCGCCGATAGCATTCAGCGATGCCTGCGGCGCAGCCGCCGTCCACAGGGGGTGCCCCTGCAGGCGGGAAGCAGCCCACTCCCTCACCGCATCATGATCGGCCGCGCGGATCTTCTCCACCCACTGCAGGGGCGAAGCCAGCCTTTCCTCATCCAGGCGCCCCCCCAGATAAAGCATCTGGCCCTCCACCGCGTCAAGCCCCATGCGAAACTGGATTTCCAGCTGTTTCTTTGCCCGCTCGATCTCTTCATCGCGCAGCGAGACCGGGAAATCAGCCAGCACGCCGGCGATCACATCCGCGCATTCGGCCGCCCGTTTCGGGTCGCTGCCACAGGTCACGCTCCAGGTGCCGGTATCGCTGAGCATGCTCAGATGCGAGCCGATGCCATAGGCCAGTCCCCGCTTTTCCCGTACCTCGCGAAACAGGCGCGAACTCATGCTTCCGCCCAGTGCCTGATTGGCCAGCCAGGCCAGAGGCCGGTCGTCCGACGCGGCGCAAATGCCCGGCCATGAAACAACCATCTGCGCCTGTTCGCCCTCGCGTTCCAGCAGCTGCACGCCGCCCTGCCGGAGCCCCTTGCGCCGGAGCGGATGCCTGTGCGGCGAGCCCGCCCTGCCGGCCAGAAGCTCGTCCAGCGCCTGCACGAAATGCCCATGCCTGATGCGACCGGCCGCGGCCACCAGCATACGTCCGGGCTCGTACCAGGCATCGCGAAAGGCGCGCAGATCATCCGCCGACAGATTCGCCAGAGTCTCGCGAAAGCCCAGCACCGGCCGGCCGAGCGACTGGCCGGGATACAGGCGGGCCAGATGCTGATCCATCACCCAGTCCTCGGGGCTGTCCTCGACCATGGCCATCTCGGAGTAGATTACTTCCCTCTCCCGCTGCCATTCATCTGCCGGCAGGGCCGGCGAGCACACCATGTCAACCAGCAGCGCCAGCGCCTCCTGCCATGACTCGTGCAGCACCTGCATATGAAAGCATGTCCGCTCCCGCGAGGTATAGGCATTGGCATGGCCGCCCAGATCATCCAGTCGCTCGGCCAGCTGATGCACGTCGAGCTGTCCGGCGCCCTTGAACACCATATGTTCCAGCGCATGGCTGGCGCCGGCCTGGGCATCGCCCTCGTCGCGGCTGCCGACATCGACGAAAATGCCGATCGCCACGCTCTGGGCCTCGGGCATGGCGTGACTGACCGCCAGCGGGCCGTGATCCAGGCACGTTTCCCGGTAAAAGGTTTCCTGTTTCATCATGGCCGCTCCAAACGCAAAAGAGGCGGGCGAACGCCCACCTCTCCATGCTGCATCGTGTCTGTCCGCATCAGCTCCCAGCATTCTCCTCGAGCAGGGCCTTCATCGACAGGCGGATCTTGCCCTGACGGTCCACGTCGAGCACCTTGACACGCACCTTCTGGCCTTCCTTGAGCTCATCGCTGACCTTCTCGACGCGGTGGTTGGCGATCTGCGAGATATGCACCAAGCCGTCGGTGTTGCCCAGCACACGGACAAAAGCGCCGAAGTCCATCAGCTTGACCACCGTACCCTCGTAGACCTTGCCGACCTCGACCTCGGCCACGATGTCGTTGATGCGTTTCTTGGCCGCATCGCCGGCCTCGCTGGTCACCGCAAACACCTTCACCGTACCGTCGTCCTCGATATCGATCTTGGCACCGGTCTCCTCGACGATCGAACGGATCATCTTGCCGCCCGGACCAATCAGGTCGCGGATCTTGTCCGGATTGATCTTGAGCATGAACATGCGCGGCGCATGGTCGGCAATGGTCTGGCGCGGTTCGGAAATGCACTTGTCCATTTCCTTCAGGATATGCATGCGGGCGCCGTTTGCCTGGGCCAGCGCCTGCTCCATGATATCGCGGGTCAGGCCACCGATCTTGATATCCAGCTGGAAGGTCGTCACGCCTTCGGTGGTACCGGCCACCTTGAAATCCATATCGCCCAGGTGATCCTCATCACCGAGAATATCGGTCAGCACCGCATAACCGTCCTGCTCCAGAATCAGGCCCATGGCCACGCCGGCCACCGGACGGGCAATCGGCACACCGGCATCCATCAGCGCCAGCGAGGAGCCACAGACCGAAGCCATCGACGAGGAGCCGTTGGACTCGGTAATCTCGGACACCACGCGAATCGCATAGCCGAAATCCTCCTCGGAAGGAATCACGGCCTCGACACCGCGACGGGCAAGGCGACCATGGCCAATCTCACGGCGTCCCGGAGGGCCCATACGACGCGCCTCGCCGACGGAATACGGCGGGAAATTGTAATGCAGCATGAAGCGCTGCTTGGCAACGCCTTCCAGCGATTCGGTCATCTGCATATCGGACTCGGTACCCAGCGTCACCGTCACCAGCGCCTGGGTCTCGCCGCGCGTAAACAGCGCCGAGCCATGGGTGCGCGGCAGAATACCGACCTGACAGTCAATGGCGCGCACCTCGTCGGTGGCACGACCGTCGATACGCGGGTTGCCGGCAATAATCGAACGGCGCACAACCTTCTTCTCAAGATTCTTCAGCGCCGACGACACATCGTTGGAGGAAAACTCGCCGGGAACATCTTCGGTGCCGGCCAGCTTTTCCTGGGCAGCATTGCGGATCGCGTCGATGCGGGCGGCACGGGCCGATTTATCGACAATCGCATAGGCTTCGCGCACATCGGCCTCGAAAGCCTCGTCAACAGCCTGCTGAACGGCCTCGTTGCCGGCCAGTTCGATGGTCATCTTTTCCTTGCCTGCCTGCCTGACCAGCTCCTCGATCGCATCAAGCACCGGCTGATAGCCTTCCTGGCCGAAGATCACCGCATCAAGCATCTGCTGCTCGGACAGCTCCCTGGCTTCGGACTCGACCATCAGCACCGCATCGCGGGTATCGGCCACCACCAGATCCAGATCGGAATTCTGGATCTGCTCGTAGGTCGGGTTGAGAATGAATTCGCCATTAATCAGGCCAACGCGGGACGCGGCGATCGGTTCGGCAAACGGAATATCGGAAATGGCCAGCGCGGCGGATACGCCGTTGATGGCAACGATATCCGGATTGTGATCCTCATCGGCGGAAATCACGGTCGCGATCACCTGCGTTTCGTGGAAATAACCCTTCGGAAACAGCGGGCGGATCGGGCGATCGATCAGACGACTGGTCAGGGTTTCCTTCTCGGACGGGCGCCCCTCGCGCTTGAAGAAGCCTCCGAGAAAGCGACCGGCAGCATAGGTCTTTTCCTGATAATGAACCGTCAGCGGCATGAAACCCACGCCCTGCAGCGGCTGCTTGGCCGCCGTCGCGGCCACATGCACGACGACATCGCCGAGCTTGGCCAGGACGGAACCGCCGGCCTGACGGGCAATGCGCCCGGTTTCAAACGAAAATGTATGGCCGCCTACCTGGGCCCGGGTTGTTTTTACATCAAACATATCAATTCCTTTTTCGCCCATGTCTCTGGCGTGGCGTCAAACTGGCGTAAAAAGAAAAAAGGCGACCCCGCAGGGTCGCCAAGAGAACCTGACTTAGCGGCGCAGCCCCAGGCTTTCGATCAGCTTGCGATAGCGTGCGAAATCCTTGGCCTTCAGATAGGCAAGCATGTTGCGACGCTGGCCGACCATCTTCAGCAGGCCGCGACGGGAGTGATGATCTTTATGGTGGGTTTTGAAGTGCTCGGACAGCTGGTTGATGCGAGCCGTCAACAGGGCGATCTGCACTTCCGGTGAACCAGTATCACCTTCAGTCCTGCGGTATTTTTCAATCACTGCGTTTTTTTCTTCCAGCGCCAAAGACATGAACGTTGTTACCTCTTATTTAGCTTTCCTTGTTATAGGGCGGCGAACAATAGCGACAGCCAGCCCGGCTTGCAAATCTTTCTTTACCCCCGTCCCGTGCCCCTGCCGGTCAGGGTTCCGACCACGGCCGCGCCCACCGAATCGCCGTAAACATTGATCGTCGTGCGACAGCGGTCCAGGAACCAGTCGATGGCCAGAATCAGGCCGATCCCCTCCAGCGGCAATCCGACCGCCTCCAGCACGATGACCATCGTCACCAGCCCCGCCTCGGGGATACCGGCGGCGCCAATGGCGGCCATCGTTGCGGTCAGCAACACGACCATCTGCTGTCCGAATCCGAGATCCATGCCATAGGCCTGGGCGATAAACAGCACCGCCACCGCTTCATACAGGGCCGTGCCGTCCATATTGATCGTTGCCCCGAGCGGCACCACGAAACGCCGGGCATTCTCCGGCACGCCGGCATTTTTCACGCCCTCCAGCGTCAGCGGCAGGGTCGCGCTGGACGAAGCCGTCGAAAATGCGGTCATCAGCGCCGTCGCCATATGACGCAGATAATCGATCACCGAACGCCGGGCCAGAAGCAGCAGGATCAGGCTCAGCGCCCCGACATGGGTCAGCAGACCGGAAATCACCGCCAGCGCATATCTGGCCAGTCCCGCCAGCTGGGCATAAAAGGCGTCGCCGCCGCCGGCGCTGCCCAGCTTCGACGCGATCAGCGCGAACACGCCGACCGGGGCGAACAGCATGATCCACTCGACCAGCCGCCTCACAGCCTCGTTCAGCCCCTCGAAGAAGCGCACCACCGGCTCCCCCCGCCCACGGAGCGTCGACGGGGCCGCGGCGAAGGCGATCCAGAACACGATGACCGGCAGCAGCTTCATATCGGCCGCCGCCGCAATG
>JAJRVH010000062.1 GCA_021545625.1 Zetaproteobacteria bacterium | reverse complement strand
TGGCCGTAGTGGTCGTTGATCTTCTTGAAATGATCGATATCAATGATAAGAAACCCGAACGGCCTGCCGTCAAGTTCCTTGAGGAACTCTGCCAGTCGCCGGCGGTTGGCCAGGCCGGTCAGCGGGTCGTTGCGCGCCTCCGATTCGGCCTTCTCAAGCCTGTCGGACAGCCGGGAAAGCTGTTGCATATGCTGGTTCATGGTCTGTTTCAGGTGGGCGCTGGCGCTGGCCAGCTTGCTGCCGGCCTTCAGGATGCCCTGTCTGGCATGTTGCAGGATCTTGCGCGCCTCTTCCGTGTCGGATGGCAACTCCTGTTCGAGCAGAGCCCTGGCCTGTTGCAGTTCGGCCGATTCCTCGCCGGCCTGTTGTAATACCTCGGTGATCGAGGAGAGGGTCGGCTGGATGGCCGCGATCAGTTGCTGAACCTCGCGGTGCAGGGATGCATCCCCC
Source organism: Zetaproteobacteria bacterium (assembly GCA_021545625.1). Taxonomy (GTDB): domain Bacteria; phylum Pseudomonadota; class Zetaproteobacteria; order Mariprofundales; family Mariprofundaceae; genus JAJRVH01. The sequence goes on along the minus strand of JAJRVH010000062.1, from coordinate 4,837 downwards.
TCCAGATGCTGTTGCAGCAGCTTGCGCAGTCGTCGGATGTTCTGCGGCAGCGTGTCGCCGTTCTGATATTCACCGCCGAGAATTTTACAGCAGGCAGCCAGTTCTTCATGGCTGGCCGGGATGTCCTGGACGGCCTGGGCGAGCAGGTCCTGGCGCTCCCTGACATGCTTTCCCAGCGCGTCGCGTTCGTGGTCATCGAGTTCCGAGTTGCGGTTGCCTGTCAGAAGGGCGCCGTGTTCCGCGTCGACCAGCCTCGAGAGCAGTCCGCTTTGCCAGCGGAATATCGCTTCCGGTACGCCGGGCGATTGCCGTATGCGTTCAAGCCCGGCGATCATTCTGCGGGTCATGCTGCGTAGTTCGGGGTTTTCGGGGTCGGAGCGGATGAGCAGGGGGCGTATCCGGTCCATGTCGTCCAGCAATTCGTTGATGATTGTCAGATGCTCGGCCATGTGGCGGACTTCCTCCGGATCAGGACTTGAGCGAGCGGATACGGGCGGCCTCGACGGCCAGGATGGTATCAGCCTGCTTCATATCTTCCCGCTTCGCATCCATGCCGGCTTGCGGCGAATCGAGATGCAGGGCGACCTGTCTGCGCAATTGTCCGATATCCCTGAGCAGCGCTTCAGGGGCCCGGCTGTCCGACTCAAGGCAGGCAAGCGCCTCGTTCAGCAGCGCCATTCCTTCCCTCAGCGTTTGTTCGGCCGGCTGGCCGCTGTCCGGACTGTACCGTTCGTCGGAAGTTGCAGGCGCGGCCGTTTCGGCATCTGCGGCGAGTTGTGTTTCCAGCAGGTTCCTGAATACGCCGCTGTCGTCCGTTTTCGCGCTGTTCCGGGTTGCGTGATTGCGCACCGGTGCCCGGGGATTGATTTTCATCGATCACTCCTCCTGGCAGGCTTCGGGGCCTGCGCATCATTCGCGGCTGATCCGCTTCAGGGGGACGATACGCAAGAAACGGGCCATGTGATGGGCTGTTTCAATCGACGATGCGGATGCTCAGGGCGTGAATTCGTTCGGGGAACAGAGGCTGCAGGGCCGCATTGACCATGCGGTGACACCGGATGCGGGACTTGTTCCTGAACGCGGCAGCACCGATGCGGACATGGAAATGCCCGCCTCGACCGGCGCCGGCATGGCCGGCATGTTTCCATGATTCATCCTCGATTTCGAGGGTGGCGGGGGCAAAGGCCGCCTCCAGCAGGGCGCGTATTTCGTCAGCAGTGTTTTTTTCGCTCATGCCTGTTTCCGGTGATACAGGACAAAGGTCTTGCCGATGCGGCTGATGACTTCGGAAGCTGTCGAGACGGCCAGCTGTTCGGAGACGGCGCGGCGGGCTGCGCGATCATCATCGGCGATATGTACCTTCAGCAGTTCGTGACTTTCCAGCGCTTGCCGGGTTTCCTCGATGACCGCATCGCTGAGGCCTTTCTGGCCGATGCGAATGACCGGTTTCAGGTGGTGGGCCTGCGCCTTCAGCGCTTTCTTTTTCGTGCTGCTCAGTGCCATAGTGATTCTCCAGAAATCCGGATTCTAGCCGCGTGGCCTTATTTTGGTACAGAAATTGCTCGCTCCCGTTTCGAAGCCGCTACCTCTGCTTGTTACGGCCGGGAGGTTTATCAGGGATGATACCATTGCGAGAGGACCCGGGAAGGGCCGTGATCATTGGTGCGGGTCAGGGCGGCGCGGCCATGATCGAGATGTTGCAGGACGAAGATCTGGTCGATGTCGTTGCCGTGGTCGACATGAACCCGGATGCCGCGGGCATATTGCTGGCCAGGGAACACGGCATTCCGGTGTTCGACGATGTCGCCGAGGCGCTGGAAAAAAGCGCGCCCTGCGTGGCATTCAATATGACGGGCAACGAGATGGTGGATGTCGTGGCATCCGATATCCTCGGAGCCGGTGGCGTGATCGGCGGCATGGAGGCCAGATTGATCTGGCGCATGGTGACGAATCTGAAGCGAGCCAAGCGGGAACTGCACGAGCAGGCCAGTCGCGATGCGCTGACGGGGCTGTACAACCGTCGTCATGGTATGAATTGTCTGGCTTCGGGGCTGGCGCAGGCGGTTCGCTACGGATATCCGTATGCCATGGTGATGCTGGATATCGATCATTTCAAGGCCGTCAACGACCGGCACGGTCATGCTGTCGGAGATGCCGTACTGTATGAGATGGCCTGTGTGCTGACCGGGAGTCTGCGGGAGTCGGACATTCCCTGTCGCTGGGGCGGCGAGGAGTTTCTGGTGTTGCTGCCGCATACCGATGTGGATGGTGCGCAGAAGGCGGCCGCCAACTGGCTGGATGCGATTCGGGTTCATGGCGTGAATCTGGATGACGGAACGAAGCTGGGTATTTCCTTTTCAGCCGGTATTGCCGGCCTGCCCGCCGGGGTGCGCGGTTCCACCGACGAACTGGCCGAGAAAATGCTGCATGAGGCGGACTGCTGCATGTATGCGGCCAAGAAGGCGGGCCGAAGTCGTGTCGTGGTTCCGGGCCAGTTTCCGGATATGTGCGGCGAAATGCCGCTGTTTTCGGTCGCTGGCAAGAGCGTTCCGGCTGGCGGCTGAGTTTTCCGTCCGGCGACGGCGTTCCCGGTTTTTCTGTCGGGTTTGGCCGGTTGCGTTGCTGGCATTGCCCGGTCCATCCGTTTCGCTAGAGTGGAGCGGTGCAAACGACCCGGGTAGAACATTTGCGTGACGAACAGCGCGACGACGAGCAGCAGGTTCAGAACGAACTGGCGCCGCGTTTTCCGATACGCTGGCGCTGGACGATGCTGGTGGGCTTTGCGGTGGCCGTTTCCAATGTTGTGCTGTTCCTGATTATTCTCGATATGGAGCGCGATGCCTGGTTGAAGAGCCAGGCCGCCCAGGCCGAGGTGCAGGTGGACCGGCTGGCCGATGAGCTGAAGATTCCGATGTTGGCCGGCAGCAAGGCCGAGATCGAACTGGCGGTCCAGAGTTTTCTGAAAAAGGTGCCGTCGGTGATGGGCGTGCATCTGCAATATGTCAATGGCGAGGAACAGCATTTCGGGCAGATCGAGGCCGATGACGCGATGTTGCACGAATTGCCGGCGCATACGCGCGTCAATCGCCTGCCTGCCGAACGCATGTGGTATGTCAAAAAGGTCGTCTATGCCGGCACGACGATCGGGTCCGTCAGCGTACGTTTTTCGGAACAGGCCTGGCAGGAGCTTGCCGGAGAGCTGGTGACCCGCATTTCGATCGCAGCGGTAATCGTGATCATCCTGTCGGGCATTCTGGTCTACTGGATCGCGGGGCGCATGAGCCGGCCGCTGGAGATGCTGGCCAATGCCGCCCGCCATGTCGCATACGGCGATTACAGCGTGCGCCTGCCGGTCAGTGGCAACGACGAAATCTCCGACGCCATTTCCCAGTTCAATGCAATGGTCGGCGAACTGGCCCACAAGGAAGAATTGCGCGATGTGTTCGGCCGCTATCTGAACCCGAAGCTGGTGTCCGAGGTGTTCGATACCGGTGAGGTCAAGGTCGAGAACCGGCGTCAGGAAGTGACAGTGCTGTTTGCCGATATGGTGCAGTTTACATCGTTCTCGGAATCGACCGATACCGAGGAAGTGATCGAGGTGCTGAACAAGCATTTCGAAGTATTCCACCGGGTCATCGATTATTATGGTGGACATGTGGACAAGTATATCGGCGATGCGGTGATGGCGGTGTTCAATCACCCGAACGATGATCCCGATCATGCCCGCCACGCGGCCAAGGCCGGCCTGGCGATGACGATTGCCTGCTCCAAGCTGGGCGTGTTGCGTTCCAACGGCGAGCCGATCTCCTTCCGCGTCGGATTGAACCGGGGCGAAGCCATTGTCGGTAATATCGGAGCCGCCGAGCGTCAGGAATATACGGTGATCGGCGATACCGTGAATGTCGCTTCGCGCATGGGCGGTCTCGGCGAGGGTGGCGAAGTGATCATGTCCGAGGCAACATTCGCGCAGCTGGGCGACGGCTTCGAATTCAGAAGCATCGGCATACGGGAGATCAAGGGCGTCAGCAAGCCGATCAAGTGCGGTTCCGTGATCGCGGTCAGTGAAGAGGCCAGGCGGAATATCGCGCATGCGGTGGCGCTGGCCTTCGACCTGACCCTGCCGTCGGATGTGCGCCATATCATTGGAGACATATAGCGAATGCATCGAATTGCCGGTATTGCAATCATACTCCTGCTGAGCGGCTGCACCTCCCTGGGTGCGGGCAAGGTGCCATCCTTCAGCTTTTTCAATACCTTTGCCTCGGTTCAGAAGGATTTCGAGCGAGGTCAGATCATGAAGGCCCGGGCCAAGGTGCTGGCCATGGACAAGACTCGCGAGGATTATCCTCAGGCGCAGGCATTTCTGAAAAAACGTATCGAACCGGCCCGCAGGCGTCTGCTCGGGCATTACCGCGCGCTGGCCGGCAAGGCCGAGGCGAAGGGCGAATGGTTCAGAGCCATGCAGGCCTACGAACAGGCCGCGTCATTCTCGCTCAAGCCTGCGTCGCTGCTCAAAAAGCGGCAGGCGATGGAGCTGAAGTTCCGGCAGGTGCGGCTCGATGCGCTGCTCAAGGTAAGGCGCCAGCAGGATTCCGAATGGCTGGCGCATCAGGACGATTTTGAGCCGCCCAAAGGCGTGCCGGCCCGTGACGCGGTGTTTTTGCGCAAGCGGGAACAGTTCCAGAATGCGCTGGAGGATCGTGCGGAGCTGGCCTACAGCGAGGCGAAGCGTTTTCTTCGCAAGGGCTATCCCGAGATCGCCTATATGGAAATCGAATCCTATCTGCGCCTGGATCCGCAGTCCGAAGCGGGCCGGGAGCTGAAGGCGGAGATCGGC
>JAJRVH010000061.1 GCA_021545625.1 Zetaproteobacteria bacterium | reverse complement strand
GACCATCGTCCGCGAACACCTGGAGCGTGGCGACGCTATCGCCGTGCTGCTCTATGATCCGGACGAGGACGCCGTGCTGCTGATCGAACAGTTCCGCATCGGGCCGGCTGTGCGCGAAGACAATCCCTGGCTGATTGAGATCGTCGCCGGCATGATCGACAGGGGCGAGGACGCTGCCAGCGCCGCCATGCGCGAGGCCGAGGAAGAGGCCGGCTACCGTCCCTACGAAATCCGCCATCTCGGCCGCTACTACTCGACGCCGGGTGGTTCGTCGGAACGCATCGATCTGTATCTGGGGCTGATCGACCGCGGCCAGGCGATCCACGACGGCGGCGGCATCGACCACGAACAGGAGGATATCCGCCCCTTCTGGCTGTCGCGCCGGGAGGCGATGCGCTGGCTGTTCGAGGGCAGGATCAATTCAGGCGCGCCGATGCTGGCGCTGCTGCTGGCCTTCGGTTCAGCCGGACTGATCAGTTCTTCAGAATAGCGTCGATCTGCTCTTCGAACTGGGCGTAGCGGAACGGCTTGTCCAGCACACGCAGGGGCTTGCCGGGGAAACGGGCGTCCAGGTCCTCGCGGTAGCCGGTGATGAACAGCACCTTGTCGAGCAACTCGGGATGCACATGGGTGATGCTATGGTAGATCTCGTCGCCGGTCAGCTTGGGCAGGCGCACGTCGAGCAGGAACAGGTCGTAGTGCGAGCCGTTGCTGGTGATTTCGAACAGGCCCTGAACCGGATCGAACAATGCCTTGATCTCCACCGGCTCGTCGTGCAGCTCACCGTAGCGCTTGAGAAATGCGGACATGATCGACTGCATGCTCTCTTCGTCATCAATCAGCAGGACGTTCATCGAAGGCTTGCGCTCCTTTATGTCGCGAGGCTTGCGAAATCCATACGCGCATTATGGCCAACTGTATGAATCCGGGTGGATTTATCAACCAGCGGCCGAACGCCGTCGGCCACCGGCCCCAGCCATGCCTCGTCCTGCGGCCGGGCCGCATTGACGAACAGGTGCGCAACGGAACGCCCCATCGCCTGCAGCACGGACAGCGTCAGCAGGGCGTGGTTGATCGCGCCCAGCCGGCAGCCGACCACCAGCCAGACCTCGCAGTCAGGCATGCCGGCCAGCCAGTCGCGAACCAGCCATTGCTCCGTCAGCGGCACCATCAGCCCGCCCACGCCCTCGATCAGGGCGATCCCGGCCTTGCGGGAGCGCTCGTCGCACCAGCGCAACAGCGCGTCCGGATCGATGCGGCGCCCTTCGGCCGCCGCCGCCTGCGACGGCGCCGCCGGCAAAGCGAAGCGATACAGGCTGACCGCGCCGGCATCGTCAAGCCGCTGCGCGTCAAGCAATGCGCGCACGTCCTCGTTGTCGCCGGTCGCATCCAGCCCGCAGGCCACCGGCTTGAAGGCCCGGGCCGCCAGGCCCGCATCGTGCAGAACACGCACCGCCTGCGCGGTCAGCCAGGTCTTGCCCGCGCCGGTATCGGTGGCGGTGACGAAAATGCGCCTGTGTTCTCCGGCCATGTCAGACCGGCCGGATCGGGATGCTGCCCGGCCGCTGCCCGAAGTCCTCGTCCCTGTGCCAGGCCTGGCCGTACAGCGCCTCGAACGTCGCGCGGATGCGGCCGTTCTCGTCGCGGTGCGCAGCGCCATAGGTTTCGTCCAGACGCCGGATCAGCGAGCGCCCGTAAAGGCCGCTGCTTCGGCCGCGGATGGCCGCGGCCGAAGCGCCCAGTCCCTTGAGCTCACGCACCAGCGCCAGCGTATCGGGATAGGTCAGCGTGAACAGGTCCGAATCGGTCACCGGTGCTTAGAGCGGCAGGCGCATCAGCGCATCGCCCAGGCTCGTGACATCGGGAAACGGCAACACATGGCCGGCCCGTTCGGGACGAATACGGGCCAGCGACTGGCGCAGTTCGCCCAGCGTCCGGCGACCGAAGGTTGAAAACAGCAGCAGGCCACCGGGTGCCAGCACGCGCCGCATCTCGGCCAGCATCCGCTGCGGATCATCCACCCACTGCATGGCCAGGTTCGAGGTCACCAGATCGAAGCTGCCGTCGCGAAACGGCAGCGCCGCCGCATCGCCGGCGCAATGCTGGTTGCGCCCCTGCCACGGCAGCCGACGCGCGTGGGCCCGGCGCGTCTGATGCAGCATCGCCTCGGACAGATCGAGCGCGGTGATCCGGGCCCGCCGGAAGCGGCCGCGCAGCAGGCGGGTGAAATAGCCTGTGCCGCAACCGATATCGAGAATGCGCTTCGGCGCGATCCTGGTAAAATCGAGATGCGCCAGCAGCCGGTCGGCGATCTCGCGCTGTAACACGGCATGGGCATCGTAGCTGCCGGCGGCGCGCGAAAACGAACGGCGCACCGTCGCGCGATGAATATGCGTGCGCTTGAAAGTATCCTCTACAGTGTCCGGCACCATGCCTCCAGGGTCTCGTTGAATTGATCGGCCCGGCTCAGGAAGGGGACATGACCGCACGGCGACATCTCCCGCCAGGACGCGTTCGGCAGCGCCTCCGCCAGCAGCCGGCCGGCCGGGGCGGGCACGATCGCGTCCTGCCCGCCATGCAGCACCAGCGCCGGCACGTCGATAGCGGCCAGCCGGTCACGCAGATCCAGCCCGGCCAGCAGATCCAGCCCGGCCGCCAGCGCCTGGCGGGCCGGCGGATGCTGTCGATCCACCGCCTGGCGGGCAAGCTCATGACAGCGGCTGCGCGGCAAGCCTTCGCCGTGCAGCATCAGTGCAAAGAAGTGTCCCAGCATCCGCGAACATTCCGGCTCCGGCGCATGCACACCCTGTTCGAAGGCGGCGAACGTCGCATCATCGCAGCCATGCGTCCATCCCGGCCGTTCGACGAAACAGGGCGTGGTCGCAACCAGGGCCAGGCCGGCCAGTCTACGCGGCTGCCGCGCGGCCAGATCCAGCGCCAGCATGCCGCCCAGCGACCAGCCAACAAGCACACACGACTCGTCCGGCAGCTGCGCCT
>JAJRVH010000060.1 GCA_021545625.1 Zetaproteobacteria bacterium | reverse complement strand
GTCGCCGCTGGCCAGACGCAGCAACGACGATGCGACCGTGACCGACCGTTTCGAGCTGTTCATCGCCGGCCGCGAGATCGCCAACGGCTTTTCGGAGCTCAATGATCCGGACGACCAGCGCGGTCGCTTCGTGGCGCAGGCGCAGGCCAGGGCAGCCGGCGATGCCGAGGCGACCGGCGTGGACGAGGATTATCTGCGCGCCCTTGAATATGGCATGCCGCCGGCCGCCGGCGTCGGCATCGGCGTGGACCGGCTGGTCATGATGCTGACCGGGCAGCATTCGATCCGCGATGTGCTATTGTTTCCGCACATGCGTCCGGAGTCATGATCTCCGCGACGCTCTGTTTTTGCCGTTAAGCAAGGGAGTCGGATATGCACGCACACAAGATCATGGTCAGGAATCCGGAATCGGCCCATATCGACGAACAGGTCGGCAAGGTGCTGGTGCGCATGCGCTCGCTGAAGCTGCGCATGTTGCCGGTGCTTTCGGACGGCAATCATGTCGAAGGGGTGATTTCGACCTATTCGGTGATGAGTCATATCGTGCCCAACTATATCGTCAGCGGCGATCTGGAATCGGTTCCCTACGCGCCGGATCTGGGGCTGTTGCGCAGACATTATCGCGAACTGGCCGGAAAGACGGTCCGCGAAGTCATGGAAAAGCCGCTGTGCGTGCATCTGGACGAGTCGCTGCTGTCGGTGGCCGCGGCCCTGTGCTCGTTCGGCAAGCATGAGTATGCGCTGGTTGTGGACGGCGACAGCCGACTGATGGGCGTGATTTCGGCCGGCGATATTCTTGACCGCCTGCGCCTGCATGCCGAGGGGGAACTCGATGCATGACGCCCCCCATGTCGCCGGCGCGGTGATCTTCGGACTCGATCCGTTGTGGCTGGCCGTCGGCATCCTGCTGGCCATCTACGCGGTCGTGATGCTGGAGAAGTTCAACCGCGCCGTGCTGGCCCTGCTCGGGGCCGGCATGATGATCCTGGGCGGCGTGCTGACCCAGCAGCAGGCCGTGGCCGGCATCGATTTCAATACCATCGGCCTGCTGACGGGCATGATGGTAATCGTGGCAATCAGCCAGAAGACGGGCATGTTCCAGTATGTGGCGATCCGCTCGGCCAAGGTGGTCAGGGGCAGGCCGTGGGGCGTGCTGGTCATGCTGTCGGTCGTGACGGCTGTGTTTTCCGCCTTCCTGGACAATGTGACGACGGTGCTGCTGGTGGCGCCGGTGACGCTGCTGATCACCGATGCGCTGGGCGTGCGTCCGTATCCCTATCTGTTTGCCCAGATCCTGGCCTCGAACATCGGCGGCACGGCGACGCTGATCGGCGATCCGCCGAACATCATGATCGGTTCGGCCGCGCATCTGAGCTTCTACGATTTCCTGGCCAATCTGGCGCCGATTATTCCGCTGATCTTTCTGATGACGCTGGCGGCGATCTGGCTGATGTTCGGGCGCGACCTGCATGCCTCGGAGGAGAGCCGGGATCTGATCATGCAGTTCAATGAACGCGAGGCGATCAAGGACGCAACCCTGCTGAAGAAATGCCTGTTCGTGCTGGCGCTGGTGATCGGCGGTTTCACTGTGGCGCATGATTTCCATCTGGAGCCGGCGACCATCGCGATGTCCGGCGCGGCCTTGCTGTTGCTGTTACAGACCTGGGGACAGCCCCTGTCGGAAAAGGATCATGCCTATGAGGGCATCATGGCCGAGGTCGAGTGGACGACGATCTTCTTCTTCGTCGGCCTGTTTATCATCGTGACCGGCGTCGAGCATACCGGCGCGATCGCCTGGCTGGCCGAAAGGACGCTGGCCCTGACCGGCGGCGATTTCAACGCGACGCTGGCCGCCGTGCTGTGGATTTCGGCCGTGGCCTCGGCGCTGATCGACAATATTCCGTTCGTGGCGACGATGATTCCGATGATTCATAACATGGCCCCGACCTTCGGCGGCGAGGCGGCGCTGGTGCCACTGTGGTGGGCGCTGGCACTCGGCGCCTGCCTGGGGGGCAATGGCTCGCTGATCGGCGCGTCAGCCAACCTGATCGTGGCCGGTTTCGCCCAGCGCGCCGGCTACCCGATCCGCTTCCTTGAGTTTATGAAGCATGCGTTTCTTCTGATGCTGCTGTCGATCGCCGTGTCGCATGTGTATCTCTATCTTCGCTATCTGGCCTGATATCCGCCTCGTGCCAATTTCCCCGATACGGTTACACTGCCCGTCATGAGTGTGTTTCGTTCCTACGAATGGATGCTGGCGCGGCGCTATCTGCGTTCCCGGCGCGGCGAGCGCTTCGTGTCGCTGATCAGCTGGAGCTCCGGCATCGGCATCGGCATCGGCGTGATGACGCTGATCGTCGTGCTGTCGGTCATGAATGGCGCGGCGGTCGAGATCCGCGACAAGATTCTCGGTTTCTCGTCGCATGTCGATATCCAGGGGCCGGGCGAGACCATTGCCGGCTGGCCGGACTGGCTGCAGCGAGCCGAACAATTGCCCGGTGTCGTGCGCGCCGCCCCCTATATTTCCGGCCAGGTGCTGGTCTCCCACGGTTCGCGCGCCGCCGGCGCGATCCTGAAGGGTGTGGATGTTGCGCGCAGCGACGCGATCGCGGCGCATGTCGTCAGGGGGCGCTTTGTCGGCGGTTCGGGGTCGCCGTTCCAGGCGGTGATGGGAAAGGATCTGGCTCGCAAGCTGGGGCTTGATGTCGGCGACCATGTCAGGCTGATGTCACCGTCCGGCGGCATCGGCCCGTCGGGAGCCACAGCGCGCATGCGCGCCTTCGAACTGGTCGGCATTTTCGATTCCGGCTTCTACGAATACGATGTCGGCATGGTCGTCACGACGCTGGAGGCCGTGCAGCGCCTGAACCGGATGGGCAATACCGTGACCGGCATCGAACTTTTCCTCGACGATCGCGACAGGGCTGCCGCCGTGGCCCGGGAGGCGCGCCTGCGCCTGCCGCCCGGCGCCTGGGTCAGCGACTGGCAGCATCGCCATCGCTCCTTCTTTCAGGCCATGAAGACCGAGCGCGTGGCCATGGGCGTTATCCTGTCGCTGATTGTGCTGGTGGCCGTGTTCAACATGGTCGCCTCGCTGGTGATGGTGGTCATGGAGCGGCGCAAGGAAATCGCCATTCTGAAAACGGTCGGCGCCACCCATGCCTCGGTGATGCGCGTGTTTTTGCTGATGGGGACTCTGCTCAGCGGCATCGGTACCTGTGTCGGCACCCTGCTGGGGCTGTTGCTGGCCTGGAAGCTTGGTCCGATCCTTGCCTGGGTCGAATCGATCACGGGGGTGACATTCCTGTCCAGTGATGTCTATTATATCGATCATGTCCCGTCGGTGATCGATCCGGCTTCTGTATCGGCGATTGTGCTGATCAGTCTGCTGATGGGTGTTGTGGCGACTTTCTATCCGGCATGGCGCGCGGCCAGTGTGCCCCCGGCCGAGGCGTTGAGGTACGAATAACGATGTCGATTGCGGATTTGCGGAACAAGGCCAAGCGGGCGCTTCTTGACGGCAAGTACAAGCGGGCGCTGGGCTTTTTCGAGGAGCTGCACAAGGCCGTTCCGGACGATGTGCGCACGCATGTCAAACTGGCCGAACTGCGCGAGAAAACCGGCGATACGGCCGGCGCGATCCGCGATTATCTGGATGTCGCGCATTCCTATGCCGAGCAGGGCTTTATCGTTCAGGCCATCGCCATCAACAAGATCATCCTGCGGCTGGACCCTTCCCGCACCGAGGTCAAGGAGCGGCTGAAGGAGCTTTCCGACGAACGCGGCGATGACTGGGCCATTACGACGATCACCTCGACCGATCAGGCCGCGCTGACCGATATCAGCAACAAGGATCACGCCAAGCTGACCTTCGAACGTACGCCGCTGCTTTCCGGGCTGGCCGGCGAGGAGCTGGAAGCCTTCATGGATTCGCTCCAGCTGCAGCACGTGCCCGCCGATGCCTATATCTACAAGGAGGGCGATCACGGCAGCTATCTGTATCTGATCGGCATGGGTTCCGTGCGTCTGGAAATTCAGGACGCGCAGGGACGCAAGCGGGTGTTTTCGGTGCTGACCGAGGGCGATTTCTTTGGCGAATATGCGTTCATGTCGCGCATCAGCCATACCGACGCGGCCATTGCCGAGTCCGATTGCAGTGTACTGATGATCGATCGGGAAACCTTCGATCAGTGGGTGCAGAAGTATCCGGCCATCCAGTCGACGGTCGAGGATTTCTATCGCCAGCGGGTGCTGGCCCGGGTGCTGGCAATCACGCCGGTGTTCGAGGGCGTGCCGCCCGAGGCACGCGTGCCGCTGGCCGACCGCTTCCAGCTCAAGCCGTTTGGCAACGGTGAGGTGATCGTTCGCGAGGGCGATCCGGGCCATACCTTCTATCTGATCCGTTCCGGGCGGGTAAAGGTGCTGACCCGGGATATCCTCAAGGATGGCGAGATGGTCGAGCTGGGCACGATGGGCGACGGCGGCTTTTTCGGCGAGGTGGCGCTGCTGACCGACAAGCCGCGCACGGCCACGGTCGTGGCCGACGGGGACGTGGAGCTGATGGAGCTGACCCGCGATGATTTCAACGACATTGTTTCGACCTATCCGTCGGTACGCAAGGTTGTCGAGGCCTATCAGAAGCAGCGGGTGCAGGACACGATCCGCACGCTGATGAAGCGCAACGTCAGCTGAAGGTGGCAGCGCTGCTTGAGGCCGCGGGCCTGTGCAAGAGCTTCGATGCGCCGGCGGGGAAGCTGCAGGTGTTGCGCGATGTCGCCTTCGAAATCCGGTCGGGCGAATTTTTGTCCATGGTCGGGGAGTCGGGTTCGGGAAAGTCCACGCTGCTCCAGATTCTCGGCACGCTGGACCGGCCGGATGCCGGCGACATCCGGCTTGACGGCGAAAGCCTGACCGGCATCGACGAGCGGCGCCGTGCGGCGTTGCGTAACGAGAAGGTCGGCTTTGTCTATCAGGCCCATCATCTGATTCCCGAACTGACGGCGCTGGAGAACGTGATGCTGCCGCAGCTGGTGCAGGGAAAGAGTGCGGCGGAGGCGGCCCGGCGGGCGGCCGATTTGCTGTCGCGCCTGCATCTGGGCGAGCGGCAGGCGCATACGCCGGCTCGCCTGTCGGGCGGCGAGGCCCAGCGCGTGGCGGTTGCCCGGGCACTGGCCAATCGCCCGTGCCTGCTGCTGGCTGACGAGCCAACCGGAAATCTCGATGAAAAAACGGCGCGCGAGGTGTTCGCGATGCTGCGCCAGCTGTGCCGCGAGGAGCATGCCGCGGTGCTGATGGTGACGCACAGCGCCGCCCTGGCCGAAGCCTGTGACCGCCGCCTGACGCTTCGGGAGGGGCGGATCCATTCGCGATGACAAGCCAGAAAAACTTTGACTAATCAAGAAGTTCTGTTAAGGTTCATATGTTGTTTCTAGCAGGAATGGGATAACCGGTTGATTTCCGTTCGACTTCGGGTCCGCGGAGATCAGGGCGGAAAGCCTTTGGAGGTTAGAGGGGAACGTGACCAAAGCCGAGATCGCAAAAATCGTGCATGAACGCGTGGGGCTGTCGAAAAAGGAATCGGCCCAGATTGTCGAGGCTGTCCTCGACGTTGTTCGTTCCTCGCTGGTCAACGGCGAGGACGTCAAGCTTTCCGGCTTCGGCCATTTCATGGTGCGCCAGAAGCATGCGCGCCGCGGCCGCAATCCCAAGACGGGCGGCGACATCACGATTGCGCCGCGCACGGTGGTCAGTTTCCGGGCCAGCCAGTTGTTGAAGTCCAGGCTCAACGAGGATGAGGCATGAAGGCGAAGCAGGCCCTGGCGAAGGCCGGCGTCGAAATCCCGGAGTTGCCGGACAAGCTGTTCTTTTCCATCCGCGAAGTCAGCGAGATCTGCGGCGTCGAGCCGCACGTGCTGCGCTACTGGGAAACCGAGTTCAAGCATATCAAGCCCGTCAAGAAAAGCGGCAACCGCCGTTTCTACCGTCACCGCGACGTCTATGCGGTGTTGCAGATCAAACATCTGCTCTATCATCTCAACTTCACGATTCGCGGCGCCAAGAAGCGTCTGCAGAGCGGCGATCTGGACGAGATCGTCGAACAGCAGGACAGCCAGACCGTGCTGCGACAGCTGCGGCAGGAGCTGGGCGAGATACTCAAGCTGCTCGATTGATTCGCGCTTACATTTCGTTCATTTTTCAGTATGCTTCGCCGCCTATGAATCGGGGCGTAGCGCAGCCTGGTAGCGCACCAGACTGGGGGTCTGGTGGTCGGAGGTTCGAATCCTCTCGTCCCGACCATGTTCTTCGGGGTCGCCGTGGCGCCGGTATGATGCAGGAAAGCTGCTGATGCCGGCGCCGGCGGCCCCTTCCTTTATGCGCCCGCGTCAGCGCATGGTCGACGAGCAGTTGCGCGCCCGCGGCATCCTCGACGAGCGCGTACTGGCAGCCATGGCGATGGTTCCCCGGCATCTGTTCGTCGATGCGGCCCTCGCCTCGCGCGCCTATCATGACTGTTCGCTGCCGATCGGCGAGGGGCAGACGATTTCCCAGCCCTATATTGTCGCCCGCATGACCCAGTTGCTGGAGCTCGGGGGCGGCGAGCGGGTGCTGGAGATCGGCACCGGCTGCGGCTATCAGACCGCCGTGCTGTCGCGCCTGTGCCGGCGGGTCTACAGCATCGAGCGCATCCAGTCACTGCATGAGCGGGCCCGGCAGAACCTGAGAACTGCGCGCCATGCGAACGTGATGCTCAAGTGCGGCGACGGCCGGCTTGGGTGGGAAGAATATGCGCCGTTCGACGCAATAATTGTCACTGCCGGCGGCTTTGCATCGGATGTATGGTTGACCCAGATCAGGGTCGGCGGCGTGTTGCTGATGCCCGAAGGCGAGGGCGGCGAGCATCGGCTGGTGCGCAGGCGCAAGCTTGCCGACGGCGTTGAGGAATGTTATTTCGATGCATGCACCTTTGTGCCCCTGCTCGACGGAGTCAGCCATTACTGAATCAGCCGGCATGGCGCGCGAATCCTGGCTCAGGCGTTGCTATCACTGGACGCTGGGCTGGGCCGATCATCCGCAGGCTGCCTGGGCGCTGTTTGCAATCGCCCTGATCGAGGCCAGCGTATTCCCGATTCCTCCGGATGTGTTGCTTATCGCCCTGGCGCTCGGACGCCCCGACCTGGGGCTTCGCTTTGCCGCCATTGCCACCGCGGGTTCCGTGCTGGGCGCGGCGGCCGGTTACGCGATCGGCATGTTTCTGTTTAACGGCCTGGCCCGGCCGCTGCTCGAGTTCTATCACGCGATGGATCAGTTCGAACAT
>JAJRVH010000059.1 GCA_021545625.1 Zetaproteobacteria bacterium | reverse complement strand
TCGCCAAGCTGGTCGAGCTGGCCCAGACCGTGCGCAAGGACGGCATTCTGGCTCTGGAAAGCGAAGTGGCGAACATCGATAACGAATTCATGTCCAAGGGCCTGCAAATGGCCATCGACGGCCAGGAACCGAACGTCATCGAGGACATCCTGTACATGGAGATGGACAAGCTGTCCGAGCGTCATACCCGTGGCGCCGACATGTTCACCGCGCTCGGCACCTATGCGCCCTCGATGGGCATGATCGGCACGCTGGTCGGCCTGGTGCTGATGCTGCAGAATATGTCCGATCCCTCCTCGATCGGGCCGTCGATGTCCATCGCGCTGCTGACCACCTTCTATGGCGCTCTGATGGCCAATATCCTGTTCCTGCCGATGGCCGGCAAGCTGAAAACCCGCAGCAAGGAAGAGTTGCTGATCCATGAAATCATCCTGACCGGCATCCAGTCGCTGGTCGTCGGCGAAAACCCGCGCGTCATGGAACAGAAACTGCTCGGCTATCTGCCGCCGAAAGAACGCGCCTCGTCGTTCGATTAAAGCGCATCGTTCGCTGCCATGGCCAAACGCGACAAGAAACCACCTCCGCTCCCCTATCCGAGCGATCCGGGAGCCGCCCTGTTTCTCGAACTGATGATGCAGATGCTGGCCTTTTTCATCCTGCTGACGTCGATGGCCGTCATCGTCGAGGAAAAGAGGTTAGCGGCGCTCGGCTCGCTGGCCGGCACATTTAACGCGCTGCCGCGCGGCGCCAACCTGTCCCAGGGGCAGGGACCGGCGCTGCCGACACGCGATATCATCGACGGCAGCACTGCCCCGAAACGAACCGCCAAGGAATTGACGGAAATTGCCGAAGAGCTCGGAGTCGGCAATGCGATGAGCGTGCTGCCGCTGGACAAGAGCACGGTGCGCGTACGCTTTCCTGAGCATATCGCCTTCGCGCCGGGACATGTGGACCTGTCACCGGACATCCTGCCTCTGATCGACAGACTGGCGAAAAGCTTTCAGCGTCCGGAGGTCATCGAAGTCCGGATCGAAGGGCATACCGATGACAAGCCCACCCGCGGCTCCCGCTATCCGTCGAACTGGGAGCTGTCCGCGGCGCGCGCAATGAGCGTGTTCCAGGCGCTCAAACAACGTGGCGTGCCGGCCGGGCGCATGGTCGCGGCCGGCATGGGCGACAAACAGCCGATCAGCGGCCACCCGGAGCTGAGCCGGCGCGTCGATATCACGCTGAAATTCCGGCCTGTCACCGAGAATATCCAGGACACCGGTCGCGGACCGATGCAGAAATACCAGCGCCCGGCCATCCAGCCGCCAAAGGCGAACCAGTACTGATGGCGCGCAGAAAGAAATGGCCCGTCGAATACCTGCCCAACACCGAGGCATGGATGACGACGTTCGCGGATCTGATCAGCCTGATGCTGACCTTTTTCATCCTGCTGATTTCCATGTCCACGCTCGACAAGACCGGCCTGTCGGATGTCTCCTCGTCGTTTACGAAGGCCGTATCGGTACTCAATTCAGGCCAGAAGACGGAACTTCAGATCATCCCGCCGATCGAAATGCAGAAGCTGATCTCGGTGCAGGAGCTGATGCTGGCCATGCGCCAGAACAGCCATGTCGTGCTCAATAATTCGACGCTTCGACACAAGGTAAAAGGCGTCATTATCAAGGACCGGCTGTATCTGCGTATCCCCGATGCCGTGCTGTTCGACGACGGCCGCGCGACATTGAAGCCGGAGCACAAGCTGGCCCTGAAAAAGCTGGCCCGCATGCTGGCCATCATGCCGGGCAGGATACGCATCCAGGGACATACCGATGCCCGCATGGACCTGTCCGACGGCCCCTATCCGGACCCGTGGAGCCTGTCGCTGGCCAGAGCGGCATCAGTCTTGCATATACTCGAGGACGAAGGCGTCAGTTCGTCCCGTCTGTCGCTGGTCGGCTACGGTCCGTCACAACCGATATCGACGGACGCAACGCCGTTCGGACGCGGCAAGAACCGGCGGGTTGAAATCGTCGTTTACAAGGAATGACGGCCGGTGCCGTCTGAAAAAGGAATCCGGAGGATTGAATCATGGCAGAAGCGGCAAGCGAAGAAGTTCAGCAGGGAAAATCATCGGGCGGCCTGCTGCAGATCATCAACCTCGTCCTGCTGCTGCTCGTGCTCGGCGTGGGCGGCTTCATCGCCTGGAAACTGATGCAGATGGAACAGCAGGCGGCCGCCCCGGCCGAACAGCCGGCCAAGGTCGAGGAGGCTCAGATCCCCGAGGCGGAAGATGAGGCGGAAGGCCCACCGATCCTGATGGATATCAATGATATCACCGTCAACCTAGCCGATACGGACCAGAGCCGCTTCCTGCGCGCCAAAGCCAAGATCGAGGTGCGCAGCGAGGAGGCCAAGGCCAAGGTGACGGAGAACATGGTCAAGATCAACGATCTGATCATCACCGTGCTTTCGAGCAAGAAATTCTCCGACATCCGCACGCCCAACGGCAAATACGCGCTGAAGGAGGATCTGGTCTACCGCATGAACCGGCTGATCGGCGGCAAACCGATCAAGAATCTCTACTTCACCGATTTCGTATCCCAGTAGACGCAATGAGCAAGCCGGTTCTGGAACCCGAGGAGATCGAGGCGCTGATGGCCGAGGTCGGAGCAGATGAGCACAGCGAGGCCCTGTTCGCGACCCTGCCACCGGTGCCGCAGCCGGAAGAGGTGCAGGACTTCGACTTCAACGACGCCAATGCCGACACGCCGGACAAGTTCCCGATGTTCGTCAACCTGCAGGAACGCCTGATCGAAATGCTGGATGAACAATGGGACGAACTGTTCAGGCGCGACACGACGCTGGAAATCAAGACCCAGCGCAGTCGCAGCTATCAGGAGATCATCAGCGGCGAGGAGCCCCGGGTCTACTTCGTATTCAAGGCCGACAACGACCAGCGCATGCTGATGACCTTCGATACGCCTCTGATTGTCGCCTTC